>JAOUDE010000397.1 GCA_029859455.1 Ignavibacteria bacterium
CGGTCAGACAGCAACTCTGTTCGCGTGCAGAACAGATCCTCTCCGATGCAGGGTGGGATGGAAAAAGACGACTTGCGATTCTCAATCCAGCGGGACTCTGGAAGTCGCGCCAATGGCCGGACCCCTATTTCGCTGCGCTTGCAGGGATGCTCACTAATCTTTTGAACTGCGAGATCCTCTTCGTCGGGACAGACCGTATCAGCGGACGAGTCAGGGCGATTCAGGACCGGCTTGGCTCCGCGGCGATTGACCTGAGCGGACGGACGACGCTGGAGGAGGCATTCGGCATTCTCCAGCACGCATCGCTGATGGTGAGCGAAGATTCCGGACTGATGCATATGGCGTGGGTGTCCGGGGTAAGGACGATTGCTCTTTTCGGGTCCACCAGACATGATTGGGCATCCCCTCTCGGACCTCACACTCGGCAGTTTCATTCCGGCGATCTTCCTTGCTCTGCCTGCATGTCACCTCAATGTCACTATGACGACGTTCACTGCCTGACGAGAGTGACTCCGGTTACGGTCTTCCATGCTGCGAGGGAACTGGTCGATTCAAGTATGACGGGACGCGCATGAGAGTCGCTTTGTTCTCTCATGGAGGAATCGGCAGGCCCGGTGACCCGTACTCCATACCGGCCCTGGTCAACCTCGTCACCAGGCTTTCCGCGTGGTGCGAAGTAACCGTCTTCGTCCCGGCGACCGGGCATCGGGAAAACGATGAGTACCGGTGTGGCGACGCACTGGTTATACCTGTGGAATGCCGCTCCTCAAGCTCCTTCCCCCGGATCGCCCTTGCGTTCCTTTCCCGTTTCCGAAAGGAACAGAGGCGGTCAGCATTTCACCTCCTTCACGGTCTATGGGCCTACCCGAGCGGTGCCGTCGCCGTTGCGCTTGCCCGCATGCATCGGACTCCTTCCGTGGTGAGTGTGATCGGGGGTGAGGCAGCCGCCGTCCGAAAGATCAGATACGGATTGTTGCGTCACCCGTTCCTCAAACCGGTCGTTCTTCACACCCTCGCAAAGGCGGACCGGGTCGTGGTGTCAACACGATTTCAGATCGATTGTCTTTCGGAGCATGGATTGAAACGAAACGATCTGGAGATTGTCCCGAGCGGGATCTCACCGGACTGGCTTATCCCGGGATGGAAACGCTCCCCCTCTCCCCCCTTCCGGATCCTTCACGTGGCCAACCTGACGCAGGTCAAGGATCAGGAAACATTACTTCGGTGTTTCAGTATTATACGGAGAGATGTTGACGCCCGGCTGACAATCGTTGGACCTGACCATATGGAGGGACGTATTCAGCAAACTGCGGCAGATCTTGGTCTGGACAGGAATGTAACCTTTGCGGGCTTCGTTCCGCAGGATCAGCTTCGGCGCTACTATGAACAGTCTGATCTGATGCTGCACACCTCCCTTTTCGAAGGTCAGGCTGTCGTCCTTGCAGAGGCAGCGGCGACCGGAGTCGTTGTCTGTGGAACGAGAGTCGGACTTCTTTCTGATCTCGGCAGCTCATCAATGCGGGCCGGACCAGTCGGTGACCCTGCACAGCTTGCTCGGAATGCACTGGAGCTTTTGGAGAATCCCCGTGAATTTGCGACATTACAGTTGAATGCACGACAGTGGGCGGAGAATCACACAATTGACTGGACCGCTGAGTCGTACAAGAGGATTTACGAGAGCGTCGTGTCACACTCCTGACCCGGCTCTCTGTGCAGAAAGGGTATCTGACCAACCATGAGCAATGATGTTTCAGTAATTCTATTTCGGCTTCTCTTTTTTGTTCTTTTTTTTGGAATCCAGGTTCTTCTGTACCGACGTGCGGCCCGGTGGATTCGGGGCCACGATCGATACCAGTCTCAGACAACCTGGCTCGTCCGGGCCTTGTTCCTGTGGTTTAACCTCCCCGCTGTCGCCGGTTTCGTGATCCGACCGGAACTCAGTTCGTTTCCTCCCTGGTTCATGTACAGTTATGTGTACCCGTTCTTTGTCTGGCACGGGGCGACCTTTCTCCTCGGTTTGATTGTCATCATCACATTCCTTGTCAAAACCCCCTTCCGCTCATTCTGGTGGATCGCAGGCAAGGTGAAACCTGAAACCGTGAAGAAGATCGAAGCCCGGCCACAGGTTCAGCAATTCAACAGGTCCCGCAGAACCTTCCTGAGGAGAGGTATGGTGGGGGTCACCGCGGCCTCATTCGGCGGTGCAACGTATGGAATCGCCTTCGAGAACTCACAGATTGATGTGATCGATGTCGAAATACCCGTCACCGGCCTTCCGGCCACAGTAGATGGATTCCAAATCGC
>JAOUDE010000088.1 GCA_029859455.1 Ignavibacteria bacterium
TCCCGATTTCGGTCCCATCGAATTTTTCAGCAAGATTGGACCCGACGATAATTTCATCAGTGCCGAACGTGAACGCCCGTCCATCCGTAATCGTCACAAACGGCCGCAGATCGAACGCTTCTTTTTGGACTCCCCGGACGGAGACGTTTCCCATGTCACCCGTCTCCTTCTTCAGCAGGTTGATCACCGTGTAGACCTCCGCAGAGGCGATCGGCGCACCGGCTTCGTTCAGAGCCACTTCAGGGTGGGATTTGATAATGTTCGCGGCATCCCGGTCGATCTGGCTTACCAGTTCCGAAGTTGCCGCCCTCCGCAGGATAATCACATTGTCCGGTGATCCGCTGTCCACCAGCGTCTGCTCGATTCCGTGTGACAGCATCAGGGTCGATGCCCAGACGAACACCACCAGGGCGATGCCGCCAAGGGTCAGTATCGTGGTGGTCTTGCGGGTCCAGAGGCTCCGCCAGGTGTACGAAAGCGGGATGTTGAAGCTTTTCATCGGTCTATCCGATCGCTCTGAGCCCGTCAACGATCTTCATCCGCGAAGCACGGACTGCCGGAAAGAGGGCGGCGAGCGCTGCCGATCCGAAGGCGATCAGGACACAGAGTATAAGGGTTAAGGGGGCGACATTGAAAATAGGGAAGAACGTCGGGAACGCCTCGGCGAACATCTGGCAGATCGGGAATGTCCCGGCAATGCCGAACGCCGTACCGATCGCGGCAATCAGGAGCGACTCGCCGCCGATCAGGCTGACAATCCTCGCTGAGGAGAAGCCGATGGTCTTGAGGACGGCATACTCCCGCATCCGTTCCCTGGCTGACATGACGATGGTGTTGGCGAGCACCAGGAGAATAATACCGATGATGACGAAGGAAATGACTTCGAGCGAAGTAATAATAGCGCTCGACATCGACACGAAACTCTGCTGGAATTCCTTCTCCGTTTCCGTCTTGGTGCCGGCCCTGGAGTTCATGAACAACGCGTCCACCTGCTCCGCCACGCCCGCCATTCGATTCGGGTCATCGACTTCCAGGACATACCATCCGATATTTCCCGCCCTCCCGGGCTGAACGGCCCGAATGCTTTCGTCAAGATACGCCCAGTGGAACAGCATCTGCGTTTCGTCGATCGATTTGTCACGGCCTGTATAGATCCCTCTGACAACAAACGTCCAGCTGCCGGGGTAAATATCTCCTTCCATCGATATGGCATCCCCGATCCTGAATCTATGTTCATCAGCCAGTTTCTTTCCGATGACACACGCATTCCGTTCCCGCCGGAATGTCTCGAGCTGGTCAGGTGGAACGATGAATTCGGGATACATGTCGAAATAGGTTTCAGGGTCGATCGCCATGCGGGGGAAAAAGTTTTCCCACTGATTGGGGTCTCCGTACAGTCCGCCAAACCAGTTGGCATAGGAGACGCCAGTCACTCCCGGGATCTTCGCGATCTGGTCTTTGTAGGAAAGGGGGAGAGAAAAGATGAAAGATACCGAGTGACGTGTGATCATCCTGTTCGCAGATGACATTTCCACTCCTGCGTACCATGCATCGACGATCGTCCGCATCAGTCCGAACGCAAGCACTGCAATTGCCAGGCCGACCACGGTCAGCGCGGTGCGGAGAGTGTGCCGGAACGAGTTCTTGATAATCAGTTTCAGAACGACCATGGGCTCAGTCCAGTTCCCCTTTGTCGAGATTCCTGACTACGTGTGCTTTCTCTGCCGCCCGCGGATCATGAGTGACCATCACGATCGTTTTCTTGAATTCCTTGTTGAGCTGCTCGAGCAATGTGAGGATTTCCTCGGCGGAGGTCTTGTCCAGGTCTCCTGTGGGTTCATCCGCCACCAGCACCGTCGGATCAGTCACAATTGCCCTGGCGATCGCGACCCGCTGTTCCTGACCGCCCGAGAGTTGTTTCGGGTAGTGGTCCATCCTGTCTCCGAGCCCGACCAGTTTCAGAGCAGCGTCGACATGCTTTACCCGTTCCTTTTTCCGCAGTTTGGTGAGAAGAAGCGGGAGTTCCACATTTTCCGCTGCGGTGAGCACAGGGAGGAGGTTGTAAAACTGAAAGATGAACCCCACGGATCGGGATCTCCATTGAGCCAGCTCTGTTTCATTGAGCGTCTGCAGTGTGGTGTTGTTGACCGTGATGTCGCCGGAATCCGGCTTGTCGATACCTGCGATAAGATTCAGAAGAGTGGATTTCCCGGACCCGGAAGGGCCCATGAGGGCGAGGAATTCTCCGGGAGGAACCACAAGGTTGATATCGCTGAGGACCGGGATCTCGATCTTATCCCGGAAATACGATTTTGTAACGTGTGAAACTGTGATCATGAAGTCCTCTTCTGTCCTGCGTGGCTATTCGATAACTCAGTGAAGAACGACGCGGTCGCCGTCTGTGAGGTCCGGCGGAGGCCGCAGAATGACCCGGTCACCTGATGCGAGGCCGCTTCGGATTTCGATTCGGTCGCCGATTCTGCGACCGGTATCGACCGGAACCCTCCGCACCTGCTCACCCTCCAACAGGAATACGGTTGCTGATCCGTCTGCGGTCACAATGGCGGATTCCCTGACAGACAACACTGAGCCGGAGGGCTGATCTGCCGCATCGGATCCGCCATCCATGAATGTTACTTTCGCGCTCATTTCAGGAAGAACGCGGTCGTCCCTTTCCGTAAACCGTACCTTTGTCAACACGGTTGCCTTTGCCCGGTCAGCCGTCGGGACAATCTTGTGGACATATCCGGGATACCGTACATCGGGATAGGCGTCCAGCACGATTTCGCACCGCTGGCCCGCCGAAACCCTGGTGATATTCGACTCCGAAACATCCGCCTCGACCTCAAGCGATGACATATCAGCCATCGTAACGACAGCGGCGCGGGAGTTGGCAGAGGACGCAAACGGTGCAACCACCTCCCCAACATCGGCATCTTTCGTCAGAACCGTTCCATCGAACGGTGCCCTGATCCTCGTGTTTTCGAGAGCGACCATCGCTTCCGCCACCGCGGCTTCTGCAGACCGGATCGTCGCAATGGTTCTCCACAACCTGGCCTGCGCCCCGTCGAGCGAGGCTTGTGACGTGAGGCCTGACTCGAACAGTTTCGATTCGCGGGAATAGGAATTCACAGCGTCGAACGAGTCCGCTCTGGCCAGCTGGAGATCCGCCTTCGCCCGCGCGAGAGCCGCGTTGACATCGTGGTCTTCGAGTCGGGCGATGACCTCACCCTTCTTCACCACGTCGCCTTCCTCCACTCCGAGGAAAACGAGCCGGCCTGTTCCTTTCGAGGCGATCGATGCCTTTTGCTGGGCAACCACATATCCGCTTGCCGTCAGCACAGCATTTGCCTGGGATAAGGAAACCATGGAAACCGTTGTGGCTTCGACTTCCCGAACGGGAGAGAATGAGTCCCGAAGGATCCATGCCAGGATGGCTGCAAGAAGGATCCCTCCGCCCAGAAGATAGTATTTCCCTTTACCTGATCCGGGCGCTCCTGCCGTTTCGGTCCGGTCAATACGAAGCGAGTGTATATCCGGTCGTGGTTCACCGGTGGTCATAACAACATTCTCATTCTCATCAACGTGGCAGAATGGTACAAAAAGGGAGGGGAGAACTCAAGGATAGATCCGGTCAGCGGGATCGTCCCTCTTTTCCAGGCTTCCTGTGAAGAGTCCCTTCCCTGAATTTTTTCTGCTGTGCCTCATTGAGGGACTCCATGTACGCGTATTCGATAAACGGAAGTGAGAGCACCGTGCGCAATTCGGGAGGTTTCATTCTTCTGAATTCTGTTGTTCCGAACTTGATCCCCGGCCCCGTGCCGCCCTTCTTTCTCGGCGGTTTGATGTAATCGGGTGAGTTGTAAAGCGGTTCGCCGTCATCCCGGTCGATGATGAGAGAAGCCCCATCCGGATGCGTTTCGGATGGCGGATAGGAGTAGACGGAATAATAGCCCACCCAGAGCCCAAGGCCAATCCAAACAGCGGTCAAAACCGCCGTCAGCAGAGTCAGAACAAGAATCCATTTGAAGAAACGAATCACCGGTTTCTCCACTTCTTCAGTGAGAACAACAGAAAGAAAGGGAAGAAACTGATCAAAGACAATCCTGCTTCCGACCGTAAACTTCCGGTGCTTACTGGACCTCCTTTTTTCCGGCACCCAGGATGGAAACAACCCACCCGGCAAGAAAAAGAATCCCTCCGATCGGTGTAACCATAACGATCGATCGGAGACCGGTGCCGGCGTACAGGTACAGGCTTCCGGAGAACAGCACCGTCCCGGCGATGAAGAGGAACGCAGCCGTCCTGAAGAGATTAAAGGACCCGATCCGACGGGTGGAAACGGCGGAAAGGGCGAGGAGAGCGAGTGCATGGTACATCTGATACCGGCAACCGGTTTCAAAAACCGAGAGCAAATCGGGCGAGAGCGTGGCTTTGAGAGCGTGTGCACCGAAGGCTCCGAGGGCGACGCTCAGAGCCGCCGAGACGGCTCCCGAAATGAACATCCATCTGGTCATCAGTCTGTCAGCTCTTAAGGAGAGGGGGTCCAGCTGGTTCCAAGCCCGGGTCCAAGTAAAATGGCGTTGGAGAGGATCCTCTCCGACCCGCGGAAGAACGAGCGGAAGTTGGGCTGATCGGCGAAGAGGATAATCTGTCCGGACCCCTTTTGTTCACGTGTACAGTAGGCCGAAAGCGCGATGCGTTCGGCAGCTTCGGGCCAGAGGAGTCCGGCCACCCTGAGACGATCCGGCTTCTGGAACCGTGCGATTGTCCGGACCGGCGGATGTTTCGCAAGGAGAGCGTTGGAAGAAGTCATAATAACAGGAAGAGAGGGAGGGAGGCCAAACGTCATCCACTCCTCCCGATCGAGTTCGACACGAAGGATCGCTCCCCGGGGACGAAACAGACGGCCAAGTTCATCCTGTTTCTTCAACTCAGCAATTCCCGGTTTCTTGGGAGGGTCGATTGGTGCGTCCACATTCTTCTTCCCGGGGTTCCAGGGGTGCACGCCTTCAAGGGACGGGCTTTCCGATGCGAGCTGATCATCGATCGAACTCATATACTCATCCAGCTTCTCCAGCACCTGTTCCCTGAGCCGGACCGAGGAGATTCCGGTGGTGGAGTCGGCACAGAACTCAGCCCCGTTGTCCATGGCGATCAGGGTTCCTCCCGAAGTGATCCATTCATTGATGCTGTCGATCGTCTGTTTCCCGAAGACCCGCGAGTACCCCCATCCCGACGGAAGAATCAGCACGTTGTAGATGGAGAGGTCGGTGAAGCCAAGTTGCGCGATATCGAGCAGGGAGACGGGGACGCCCAGTTTCTGGTCGAGCAGATGCCAGAGCCAGCCGACGTGATCCGGCTGTGTGGAAACGCCGGCCACGAGAGCGACCGATGGTCTCCGAAGGACGCTCACTTCTCTTCCGCCGATGTCCGGGCCGAGTGTCCCTCGACCGCTGCTTATTGCATGAACTGTGAGTCCTGTTTCCTCAGCAATCTCTCTGATCGATTCCTCGTAATCCGGATCATTTGCCCTTCTGGGGATAAAAATCGATCCCCGGTCATACGTGGCTCCATCCCAGTCAAGTTCCTCGTGTGTCGCAGAAAGATTCAGACCCGCTTCAAACATCGCGGCAATTGCCTTCAAGGCATGATCTTCATGGGTTTCGAAGAGGAATCCCTGAAGCGGATCGGCTCCCGAAACCGAACCGATCGCCGGCGAGGTCTGCCAGACCTCCGTGGCGGGGGAGAGGGCAGACTCTGACTGATAGGCATCGAGACCATAGGCCTCCAGCAGTGACCATCCGGTGATTTCGTAGAGACGGCTTGAACGGTGCTTCAGAAGTTCCCGGCGTTCTTCGATCAGGAATGAATCGGGAATCTGAAGGTCGAACGAGAGAATTGCCTGAATCAGAAAACCGAGCGGCTGATCGGTCCAGATAATCATTGTCCCGACGGGGAATGATGTGCTCTCATTCCTGCTGCTGAAATAATTCCGTGCGGATGCGGTAAACGATTCCGTTGATTTCAGTACTTCAATTCCCTGGCGCATCAATGTCTCACCAAGATGATCAAGCCGATCGTTGTTCCCGTCAGGCCTGATCAGGAACCGCTTTGCCGGACCGCCGCCGAAGGTATCGAGGGCCTCTTTCCGGTATTTGTGATACTCTGAGAGAATCTCCGGCCGGTGATCGGCCGTTGTTTTCAGGTTTGCCAATGAGCTGACATAGTGGTGCTGGACGGCCTCGGCATACGCCAGGACGGTGCCGTCATGTCGTGAGACCCGTGATCCGGATACGCCGGCCTGTTCGTACAGGATGGCGATCGTTCCGCCGAAGAGCGGCCAGGATGAACCGTACCCCGGGTACCATTCCTCATTCCACTCACCGGAATAGTACGCCCATCCGTACTGATCGAAGGCGGCGGCCTGGTCCGCCGCGAAGGTGTTCCACCACTCCCTCATTCGGTCCGACAGCTGTGGAGTGAACGGATGACGCGGAGGGGAAAACAGGTAACTGTCCCACTGACCCATTTCATGAGCGTCGACCAGCACATGTGGGTTCCAGTCCGTAATCGCAGCAACCCGCGCTTTGCTCTCGGGCAATTCCTGCGTGAACCAGTCTCTGTTCATGTCGAACAGGTAATGATTGCCCCGCCCCCAGGGCCAGAAGCCACCCTTTTGCAGGCTCTGCCCGTCGGCATGCGGGACCGCCGCCGCGAACGATTCCATCTGTGCCAGGTAACGCTCCCGTCCGTCAGGATTCTCGATCGGGTCGACGATGATGATCAGTTCCCGCCTGAGGCGCGTGGTGATGGAGTCGTTTCCCGCCGCGAGATGGTAGGCGACGGCAAGTGAGGCGTCGACGCCTGAGATTTCGTCGCCATGGATGGAGTACGCAAGCCAGACAACGGCGGGGGTTTTCCTGACCAGGTCGTTGACGGCAGAACTCCCTGAGAGCCGCGGGTCCGCCAGACGGTGAAGGTCTTCCCTGATTTCCTCCAGTCTCCCGATGTTGACCATGTCAGAGATGACCGCGTACAGCAAGGGGCGTCCTTCATAGGTAGAGCCTGACTGAAACAACCGGACTCTGTCGGTCGATGCCTCCAGCTGCTCAAAATATTCAAGCACCTGGGCGTGTCGGACAGGTCTCTCGCCGAGCGGAAAACCGAGGATATCGTCGGGGTGAGGAACCGTGCTGTCGTAATCTCCGGGCTGGATGACAGGGATGCCGTTACTGCCGAAGAACCGGACCTGTTCATCAGCCAGAAGGGTGAAAGGAAGCAGAAGCGAAATCAACAGAAGACGGACGCTGTGGTTCATGGATCTCCGGGCAATGGTGTGTGAGTGGAACTAGGAGCCTTTGACCATCATGACAATCTGGTTTGCCTGCTGCTGGTTGTACTCGAACGCCAGCTTGCGGTAGTTCACGAGGTCGACAATCGTCCCAATGAAGCAAAGCCCGCAGGTAAACAGAAACAACAGTCCCATTCCGATCTGGTTGATGATAAAGCGCTGGACGCCGGCAACCCCGAGGAAACCGATCAGGGTCGTCAGAAGGATGGTTTGGGGATCTCTTCGCCGTGTTCGGTACACGATCGAGAACTGCTGAAGGTGTTCGTCCGAGAAATCCTTCACCAGTCCCTGAACAAAAACGAGTTCATCTCCCTCAAGCTCAGGGAGCAGTTGCATGAGTTTCGCCATGGGAGTGTTCCTTTCGGTTGATGGTGGTCTGTGTTCTGAGCAACGTATAAATTCTGTGGAGAATAACGATCAATGCGAGCGGACCGAGGATATGGGCGTCCAGTGCCTCAGTGATTTGCCCGCCCAGGAGAAGGGAAATCGACTCTCCGAGTCCGCATCCGGGACAGGTTCCCGGTCCGATCAGTGCGGAGAAACAGAGGCGGGGAGCCGGGATCGTCCGTTCCACGTTGAGAAGGAAGAGATATGTGAGGCCGCTGATCCAGAATGTTAATTCCAGGGGAATACGGCGGAGGCGGACTAACAGTCGATTGATCAATATATAGAGGCCCGGTGATGAACGAGAAGTGGAAGCCTGCAGGGATGAGCCACCTGAAGGTAACGAACAGGTCAGGGGAATGCAAGATCCAAAAGAGTGAACGATGATTCCACGGTGTTGTTTCAGAAAAGGAAAAACCGTATCATCTTGAAAGCCGTGCAGCGTATGTCTGACATTTAGATCTGGAGGGTATGTTGTGAGAAAGGTGCGCTTGTCCGTCAACGCCGCTGTTGCGGTCGTCCTGCTTCTTTCCTCTTTTTTCTCTCCCGCCCGATCCCAGGAAATATTTGATGCCCTCAGGCTTTCAGGCCGAGGGGGAACATTCAACGCCGCAGCCCTCGGGATGGGAAACGCATATTCGACCATCGGCTACGATTACTCCGGCGTACGATTGAATCCAGCCACCATGGGCGTGGTGCGAAGCGCCACGGCAATCTGGTCGGTCAACACGAACTACTTCCCCGGTACCACCGGGTTGGAAGGAAGCCCGACCGAGTTTTTCTCGACCTCCAGTACGACGTTCAGTCAGACAGGGTTAATCGTCCCGTTTGGAGCTGATTCGGGAGGATTTGTTCTGGCCGGTGGGTTTACCCAGTCCAAGGACTATAACGCCAGCATGAAGTATGACGCGTTCAACCCGGGAAACACCTCGTATGTGCAGACGCTCGTCGGACGGAATGATCCGTTCATGCGTGACCTGGGACTGAGCTATGAGACGTTCCACCCTCAGACCGGAGCGTACGTTGGAGATTCGACAGTGATCCGCGGAAACCTCCAGGAAAGGGGCTTCATGTATGACCAGGGCGGGCTGGTCCATGTTTCACTCGGTTTCAGCTATGAGGTCGCCCCAAGTATCTTCATCGGAGCGAGCGGGAACTATGCAACCGGCAACTACCTCAGTGATCGCGAGTATATCGAAGTGGATACAACCGATGCGTACGGGACCGGGATTCAAACAAACCCTGCGGACCCGCTTACCGCAGACTTCCAGCGCCTGTATGTCCACGATGTTCGCAGCAACTCGTACACCGGCTGGGATGTCAAAGTCGGCCTTCTGTACAAGTTCTATAACTTCATCGCAATCAGTGCCGCGTTCAAGGCACCGTTCAGTCATCAGGTGACGGAGCTGAGAAGCCTGAGTGGCTATGCCGACTATGAGGGTGGACGAAGGGTCGAAGTCCCCAATACCCAGACGGAGATCAGATACACAACGATCCCTGCCTTCGAGGCAACCGTTGGCGGAATGGTGAACCTCTGGATTCTTACGGTTGCCCTGGAAGGAACATACATCGACTATACCCAGATTGATTTCCCGAGCGGGGTGGAATTGCCGGTTCGTTCGCTTGCAATAAAAGAAATAAAGGAACGACTCACACCTGTTGTGAACCTGAACGGTGGTGCGGAGTTCCGGCTCCCGTTCACGGGCCTGGTCGCCAGAGCAGGTTTCATGTACCGACCATCCCCGCTCAAGG
>JAOUDE010000398.1 GCA_029859455.1 Ignavibacteria bacterium
GTGACGAGGCGGTTGATGCGGTGGACCGGCTGCTCGACTCAGCGATCCTCGCCGGTCTTCACCGTGTCGATGTTATTCATGGTAAGGGAACCGGTGTTCTCCGGAAGAGAATCTCCGAGTTCCTCAGTGGTGACAAACGGGTTAAGTCATTTCGCCTCGGTGAATGGAACGAAGGAGGAGGAGGGGCGACCATCGTGGAGCTTTCTGACGAATGAAACACCGACCGATCAAGAAAATCCTTATCGCCAACAGAGGCGAAATCGCTGTTCGCATCATTCGTACCTGCAGGGAACTCGGGATTCAGACGGTTGCCGTCTTTTCCGAAGCAGACCGGACGATGCCTCATGTCCTTCTTGCCGATGAAGCATACCTGATAGGACCGCCGCCTTCCGCTGAAAGTTATCTGCGATCTGACATCCTGATCGAGGTTGCAGGAAAATCGAAGGCGGACGCGATTCATCCCGGCTACGGCTTCCTCTCGGAAAAGGCTCAGTTCTCCAGGCTTGTGTCTGATTCGGGGTTGATCTTCATCGGACCATCACCGGAGGCAGTGACGATGATGGGTGACAAGACCGAGGCGCGTAAGCTGATGATGGAGGCGGGGGTTCCGGTTGTGCCGGGAACAAAGGACCCGATCAGTGCACCGGCCGAAGCAGCTGCTTTTGCGTCGGAGCATGGTTACCCGGTATTGATCAAGGCAGCCGCCGGCGGCGGGGGGAAGGGAATGCGGGTTGTCGCCGAGGAAGCGGAACTCCCCTCCGCGTTTCGTGCGGCGAAATCCGAGGCCCTTGCATCATTCGGTGATGGCCGGATATTCGTCGAAAAATATCTTGCCGAACCGCGCCATGTGGAATTTCAGATCCTGGCGGATGCACACGGGTCGGTCGTGCATCTTGGAGAACGTGAGTGTTCCATTCAGAGACGTCATCAGAAGATCATTGAGGAATCCCCCTCGGTCATCGTGGATGAAGCAATGCGCAAGAGAATGGGGGAGGCTGCCGTCATGGCGGCTCAGGCCTGCGGATATGTCAATGCAGGGACGGTGGAGTTTCTGGTCGACCGCGACAGGAAGTTCTATTTTCTCGAAATGAACACACGCCTGCAGGTCGAGCATCCGGTGACGGAACTCCGCACCGGCATCGATCTGGTCGCCGAACAGATACGGGTGGCCCGGCACGAGCCGCTCGGCTACACACAGTCAGACATCAGAATGAACGGACATGCGATCGAATGCAGAATCTATGCGGAAGATCCGGCGAACAGTTATATGCCGTCGACCGGGACCATCCTGCATCTGAAACCAGGCCAGGGTCCCGGAGTCAGAGACGACCGCGGGGTGGAAGCAGGAAACGAAATCTCTGTTTACTATGACCCGATGATCTCGAAACTTGTCGTATGGGCCGGAACAAGAGAACAGGCTCTCCGCAGGATGATACGGGCACTTGGAGAATATGAGATCCTCGGCGTGGCTACCAACATCCCCCTGAACCTCTCGATCCTCCGCCATCCCGATTTCGTTGCAGGGAATTTTGACACCCACTTCCTCGCCTTACACCCGGACATCCTCAAAACCCAACGGCCCGATGAGCTGGAGGAGATGGGCGCCGTCGCTGCTGCACTCGCGAGGAGTGCTCCGACCCTTCCGGAAGTGAATGCGAACTCTCATCAACAGAGTGAGGACGGCCGGAAGTGGCACCGGTCCCGGATTCTCGGAATGCAGGGAGGAGGGCGATCGTGAGCAGGTACTTCGTCTCGATTGACGGAAAGGAACGGGAAGTCACCGGCTTTTCGGAATCGGTGATGGTGATTGATGGAAACGAGGTGCGGTTTGATCTCCGCAGGGTTTCGGAGCACGTGTACTCGGTGATGATTGACGGGAGGTCTGTTACGGTCGTCATCGGCGATGACCTGGACGGCCAGCGTGCAAGTGTAAACGGAAAACAGGTACACATTGTGGTGGAGTCGCTGCGGGCGCGGCTGATCCGGGAGTTGGACAAGAGCGGCGGGGCGGGGAAGGGATCTCTTGAGATCCGGGCTCCGATGCCTGCGCTGGTCGGCTCGGTTCTTGTCGCTCCCGGCGATACTGTTCAGAAGGGACAGGGACTGATCATTCTCGAAGCGATGAAGATGGAAAATGAAATCAAGGCCCATTCTGGCGGCATCGTGAAGGAGATCAGTGTTGAGAAAGGGTCCGCTGTGGAAAAGAATGAACTGCTCATCACATTTGAACCTCCAGAAGAACAGGGATGACAATGACCGTTCCAGTAAAGACCCCGGAGCCGGATGTGGATT
>JAOUDE010000399.1 GCA_029859455.1 Ignavibacteria bacterium
AGCGCGTCGGGATGATCGATGGCCTGCAACCGTTCCTTGAGCGTACGGACCCGCTCCCGTTGTTCATAAATGTCCGCTTCATCATTCTGCGGTGCAGAGACAAGCGCGTCCGCCAGGTCTTCGCCGACGGACCCGCTGAGTCGGCCAAGCAGCTCACGCGCCATCTCAGTGTGCTTGTCGACCGTGAGGCGCATTCCCAGACCGAACTCCGCATTATCTTCAAACAGGGAGTTCGACCATGCCGGACCTCTCCCGTCACGGTTCACTGACCACGGCGATGTCGGGAGGTTCCCTCCGTAGATCGACGAACAACCGGTGGCGTTTGCAATCATCATCCGGTCACCGAAGAGTTGTGTGATCAGCTTGACATAGGGGGTCTCCCCGCATCCGGAACATGCACCGGAGTATTCGAACAACGGCTGCAGAAACTGAGATCCTTTGACGCTGTCCATCCGGACTTCGCGGCGGTCGACCTCCGGAAGGTTGAGGAAGAAATCGTAATTCACGCTCTCCGACTCCCGCAACGGAGGCTGCGGCCGCATGTTGATCGCTTTGAGGCGTGTTTCGCTTTTGTTCTTCGCCGGACAGATGTCGACACAGATCCCGCATCCTGTGCAGTCTTCGGGGGCCACCTGAACAGTGTACTTTCCGCCCCGATACTCCGGCCCCCTGTAATTGATCGAACGGAACGTGGGAGGAGCAGACGAGAGGCTTTCCGGGGCATAGGCCTTGACCCGGATCGCCGCGTGCGGGCAGACGATCGCACATTTGTTGCATTGGATACATACATCCTCATCCCAGACCGGGATCTCGAGCGCGATATTCCTCTTCTCCCATTGTCCGGTCCCCTGCGGATAGGTGCCGTCGACCGGAAACGCGCTGACAGGAAGAGAATCCCCCTTCCCGGCCATGATTCTGGCTGTGACTGACTGGACAAACTCGGGAGCGTTCTCTGAGACCACCGGACGCATTTCGATGGTGCTTGTCGCGGCTCCGGGAACCCGAACCTCGTTCAGGTTGGCTAGAGTCTGATCGACAGCGGCGAAGTTTTTCCTGACAACCTCCTCCCCTTTCTTCCCGTATGTTTTTTCGATCGAGCGCTTGATCGCCGCAATCGCCTCTTCACGCGGGAGCACACCGGAGAGGGCGAAAAAGCATGTCTGCATGATCGTGTTGACCCTCCCCCCCATACCTGCTTCCTGCGCCACCTTGTATCCGTCAATGACGTAGAACCTGATCTTCTTCCTGATGATCTGCTCCTGAACCTGCCGCGGGAGTTTTTCCCACACAACATCGGCTCCAAAATAGCTGTTCAGCAGAAACGTCGCACCGGTCGATGCAAACTCGAGTACATCGAGCTTCTCAAGGAAAAACCACTGATGGCATGCGACAAACCGTGCCTCGCGGATCAGGTATGTGGAATGAATCGGCGCTGGACCGAACCGGAGATGGGATACCGTCGTCGATCCTGACTTCTTTGAGTCGTAGACGAAGTATCCCTGGGCAAACAGATCCGTCTCCTCCCCGATGATCTTGATCGAGTTCTTGTTGGCACCAACCGTCCCATCCGCACCGAGACCATAGAAGAGTGCCTGAACGACATCACCGTCATCTGTGGAGAATGTGCTGTCCGGCTCAATGCTGGAATTCGTCACATCATCGTATATGCCGACGGTAAAATGATTGCGCGGACGCTGCTTCCGCATCTCATCGAAAATCCCCTTCACCATGGAAGGATTGAATTCCTTGGAGGAAAGCCCGTATCGACCGCCGATCAGCACGGGGATCGCCTCAGGCGCGATTCTTCCCTCCTGTATCCCCTCGACGAGGGCCGTGGAGACATCGAGATAAAGCGGCTCGCCGGAACTCCCCGGCTCCTTGGTCCGGTCCAGTACCGCGATCGAGCGGACCGAAGGCGGCAGGGCTTTGATCAATTCTGAAGCCACGAACGGCCGAAAGAGCCGGACCTTAAGGAGGCCGACCGGTTCACCCCGGGCGATCATATGTCGAACGGTTTCCTCCGCTGCTTCCGCACCCGACCCCATCATGATAATCACACGTTCCGCCTCGGGTGAACCGGAATACTGAACAGTGCGGTACTTCCTCCCGGTCATCTCCGCGAACCGATCCATCGCGTCCTGAACCACCGCCGGGAATGCACTGTAGAAAGGATTAATTGCCTCGCGGGACTGGAAGAACACATCCGGATTCTGCGCTGAGCCTCTGAGGACCGGGTGCTCGGGAGAGAGAGCGCGTTTCCGGTGTTCCCTGATCAGGGAATCATCGATCA
>JAOUDE010000401.1 GCA_029859455.1 Ignavibacteria bacterium
GCAAGCCTCCTGAGCGATGCACGGCGGGGAGCACTCAAAGGTCCGGTCTCAGGGTGGTCGGAAGAAAGCCGGATGGCTCTGTTTATGATTGCCGGGACATTTCCGATCGGCATCGCGGGACTGACACTGAGCGATTTCCTCCACGGGGTGTTCACAAAAAATCTGGTTGTGATCGGCTCGAGTCTGATTATCCTCGCGCTGTTTCTCTGGCTGGCAGAAAAGCGCGCCCGGCATGTACGGGACATGAAACATGTAACATTTGCCGATGCGATGATCATCGGCCTGGCACAGTGCCTTGCACTGATTCCCGGTTCCTCGCGCTCCGGAACGACGATGACCGCAGGGTTGTTTCTCGGGCTGACGAGGTCTGCGGCGGCGCGGTTTTCCTTTCTCCTCAGCGTCCCGGCAGTGGCGGCGAGCGGCCTCTACGAGCTTGTTTCGCTCACCTCCGACCCGTTCGAGTTCGGAATCGCCAATGTAGTGGTCGCCGTCCTCTTCTCGGCGATCTCAGGCTACGCAGCGATCGCCTGGCTCCTCCGGTACCTCATGAAACAGACAATGATGCTCTTCGTCTGGTACAGGATCGCGATCGGGGTCATTCTTCTCTCCTTCGTGTTTACCGGCCTCCTTTCTCCCTGACGGATTGATGGTCTGGCGGCCTTCCTCGACGAGTCACCTTGCACAAGTAGCTGTGCTCTCTGCACTTGGCATCGTCCTGCATGTGGTCGAGTCTTTCGTCCCACTTCCGGTTCCGTTCCTGAAGATTGGTCTCGCGAACGTCGCATCGGTGATTGCGCTGATGGTCCTTTCTCCGCGGGACATGCTGATCGTCATGCTGACACGGGTCGTTGCCGGATCTCTTCTGATCGGATCCCTTCTGAGTCCCGGATTTATCATAGGATTGATCAGTGGCCTTGCCGCAGTGGGGGCAATGTGGGTTGCAAGCCGGGGTGGTTCGCGGTTGTTTTCGGTCATCGGGATCAGTCTGGTCGGGTCCGTGACGCATGTCCTGGTCCAGCTCGTTCTGGTCATGCTGTTGTTCGTCCGGGATCCCTCCCTGTTTCTCCTCCTGCCCGTTCTGCTGACCACGGCTCTTGTCGGGGGGCTGGTGGTCGGCATGGTTTCCCTGAAACTGATTCCGGTGATGCGCACTTCCTGAGAACCGGCTCCCTTTTGGGTTGTGTGGATTTTCTCTATCTTCAGCAGGTATGTTGACCACGGCAGACAAAATCCTCCTCGCTCTCCTTATCGCTTCCATCATCATCAGTTTCATCTCTGCCCGAGGAATGGTTGACCGTGGTTCCGGGGTACTGGTGGAGATTGACCACCGGCCGGTTCACATGAGTCACCTTGATCAGGATGAGCTGTTTACGGTACAGGGTGACCGTGGCGAACTTGTCCTCGAGGTGTCTCAACAACGTGTCAGGGTTGTCCGCTCGGATTGCCCGAATCAGATCTGTGTCCGCACCGGTTGGAGAAGCAAAGCCGGGGATATCATCGTTTGTGTCCCGAACAGGGCGGTCATCCGGATTTCCGGAACAGGGAAGGAGGGGGGAGTTGAAGCGGTCACCGGCTGAGAAGACAGAAACGCGGGCATCGCGTTTGGCGGTGTTGCAGGTTCTAGTGTTGGCGTCAATCGTTCTGTCAGGCTGCACGGAACCTGAGGGACCGTTGAGCAGGGAAACGGTCGCGATGGATACCTTCCTTTCGGTGACAATCTATGACGAAGAGATTGACATCGAAGAGGGTAATCGTCTGATCGATTCGGTGTTCGCTGAAATCAGGAGAATCGAAACGCTTGCAACAGACTACAGTGACGAAAGCGAGATAGGCAGAATCAACCTCGGCGCGGGCAGGGACACCGTTCTGGTGTCAGCGGAGGTTGCCGCCATGATCCGGCAGTCGCTTCGTTACTCGGAGCGAACCGGGGGAGCGTTTGATATCACCGTCGGTCCGCTCGTTCGCCTGTGGAGCTTCCTTGCTGAAACGCCGGTCGTTCCGCCGCCCGATTCCATTCGTATTCTTCTTCCGCTCGTCGATGTGCGGAGCGTTGTCATGGAAGGAGAAACGATCTACCTCTCCCGTCCAGGCATGCGTCTCGACCTGGGTGGGATAGCGAAGGGATATGCCGTCGATCGGGCGATCGGGATCCTGCGTCGGAACGGAATCCACCGATCTATCGTGGACCTCGGTGGAAATCTCGGTGTGGACTGGGACGGGACGGCCGGCCCGGACCCGGGCGACGTGACAGTTTCGGTGAGGCACCCC
>JAOUDE010000400.1 GCA_029859455.1 Ignavibacteria bacterium
TGTCGAGGAACGGGTTGTCCGGCGGAATCCGGTATGGCCGGTCCCCCTCCGGCCTGACATCGATCCGGAGCATGCTTCCAAGCATATTCCCGGGGTTCTGGCTGTGGTCGTGCGGGTCTCCGGCCCACCCGCCGTCACCCCAGCCGATATAAAGAAACCCGTCAGGACCAAAGGCGAGCTGGCCGGCATTGTGGTTCTGATAAGGCTGCTCCAGATCGAGGACAACCCGCTCACGGTGGATTGCCGGCTCACGCAGATCAAAAGGAGGGGAGAAGCGGACTTCAAGGACTCTGCTGATATCCCTATCGTCGACGCTGACGCTCATGTTGAAGTATACGAGCGGGGAATCCGGGAACGCAGGATGGAACGCCAAGCCGAGGAGGCCCTGTTCTGAAACCGTGAGTACGTTGTACTCGTGGAGTCTGCCTGCCGTTCCGTCGCGAAGATTGAACCATTTGATCGACCCTGCCTGTTCGGTGACAATCATCAGCTCCGGTTGTGAAGGATCGAACTGGATATCGGTCGGTCGTGAAAGGCCCCGCGCCACAGGTGTGAGATGAACATCGATCCGTTTGCGTGTTGAGTCCCTTCCGTCGAAAACCGGCGGCGGAAGAGGTGCCTCCTGTTCCTCATCATAGGATCCGGAGAAGGTTGCGACCAGCGTCCGGCGGGTTTCGGAGCAGCCGGGAACAGCAATCAGAAGCGCAAGAAGTACGATCGGAAGGGTGCGGAGCATTCGGGTGGTCCGGGGAGATTGTGGATGATACAGATCGATGGTAACGATTAATCCTGGAATTGCAAAATGGTGACGATCTGTACCGCAAGACCGCCATGACGCAAAGAGTCCTTGTGGGTGATCCTTCATTCGACGATCGTTTTCCGGGTATGCCGACTCCCCGGAGTGTCTCTGCAGGTGTGCTCCGTTTGCTTCTTCTTCATCCAGTTCCTATCATAGCCAACCCTGAACCTGCATGAAGGACTCTTTCGTGAGCTATCTGACACATCTTGAGTGTTCCGTCTGCTCCACCGCACACGATCACACCCGGCCGCAGACGGTCTGCACCGCGTGCGGCAGGAGTCTTCTTGCCCGGTATGATCTCGTGCGGGCGAAGAAAGAACTTGGTACAAAGAATCTGTCAGGCAGGGGAGCGACCATGTGGCGGTACCGCGAGATGCTTCCTGTCTCGCGGCAGGAACATATCATTTCACTCGGAGAAGGGTTCACCCCGATTCTGCCGCTCACGAAGTTCGGGTCTCGTCTGGGGCTCCGGCACCTTATGGTCAAGGAAGAAGGACTGAACCCGACAGGATCGTTCAAGGCACGCGGACTCTGTATGGCGGTTTCAAAGGCAAGGGAGGCAGGTGTGCAGGAGCTGTGTGTTCCGACAGCCGGCAATGCGGGAGGGGCGCTTGCGGCATATGCCGCGGCGGCGGGGCTGCCGGCCCACATCTTCATGCCGGATGACACGCCCGAGGTCAATATTCTTGAGTGCCGGTCTTACGGGGCTGATGTGCGCCTCGTCCCCGGCTTGATCAGCGATGCCGCTGCGGCGATGAACAGGGAGAAAGATCCGGCGTGGTTCGACGTCTCCACCCTGAAAGAGCCGTACCGGGTGGAAGGGAAGAAGACGCTCGGTTACGAGGTCGCCGAGCAGATGAACTGGGATCTTCCTGATGTGATTGTGTATCCGACGGGAGGGGGGACAGGAATGATTGGGATGTGGAAAGCGTTCGACGAAATGGAACAACTCGGCTGGATCGGTTCAAAGCGTCCGCGCATGGTGGCGGTCCAGTCGGCCGGATGCGCGCCGATCGTGCGCGCATTCGATGCGGGTGAATCCTCATCACAGTTCTGGGCGAATGCATCGACGCTGGCATCCGGGCTTCGTGTCCCGAAGGCGTTTGCCGACTATCTGGTCCTCGGGGCGGTTTCCGCAAGTGGCGGTTGTGCGCTTGCAGTGACCGATGAGCAGATAGTTTCGACCATTTCTCAGGTTGCATCCGCTGACGGATTGCTTCTTTGTCCGGAAGGTGCGGCGACGGTCGCGGCCGTCAATCAGATGCTGGAGCTGAAGATGGTAGAGCAATCGGAGAGGATTCTGCTCTTCAATACCGGTTCGGGGCTCAAGTATATCGAGGTTCTGCGGCATCTGAACGGCCGGTGACAGAACCCCCTTGCATCCGATTGTGAGTCGGTGTATTATATATGAATGCTCCGGCACTTCGGAATCGGTAACATAAAGCAACGGTTTCCGTACAAGGACAGGC
>JAOUDE010000089.1 GCA_029859455.1 Ignavibacteria bacterium
GCAGAACTTCGACGATGTCTGGAGCATTCATTCGACCGATTCCCTTCTGATAGTTCAGACCTTCAGCCGGGTTTTCCTGATCCCTGTCATTTCCGAACCGGAGACCGATTCGATCCTGACAGGCGAAGTCCGGATCCTCCGGACTGCATCGGTGTTTTTCCCGGCCTGTTTCTTCGACCATCGCTTTTATGTGACGGAAAAGAACACCGGACTCCTTATGCTTGAGGGCGACAGGCTTGTCCCGGTTCCGGGAGGTGAGCTCTTTGCGAAAGACATCGTCTACATGATGTTGCCTTACGGCGATCCCGGAAACGGCAAGGCGCTTATCGGCACGCTGAAGCAGGGTCTGTTTCTTTTCGACGGAGAGGAATTCGATCGTTTCAGAACAGATCTGGATGAATACCTCGTACAGCACCGGTTGTACCTGGGTGGCACGGTTCTCCCGGACGGAACATTTGCCCTGGGGACCCAACTTGGCGGGGTGGCCGTGATTGATTCCACGGGCCACGGTCGCGTTGTGATCAACCGGGGATCCGGATTGAGGAATGAGACGGTGTGGTTTTCCTACCTCGATAGAGAGGGGGGACTCTGGCTCGCTCTTGATGACGGCCTCGCACGGGTCACAACGCCGTTTGATGTTTCGTTGTTTGATGAATCGACCGGACTGGAAGGACGGGCAAGCTCTGTCTCGATCAACTCGAACCGTCTGTTCGTCGCAACGGGCTCCGGATTCTTCTCGCTGGTTCCGTCCGAATTGCCGGGCTTGCCGGCCCGGTTCAGGAAACTACCCGGTATCAACGTCCAATCCTGGTCGATTGCAACTGCAGGAGGCGATCTGATTGCGGCGACCAACGATGGGGTCTTTTCGCTCTCCGGAAAGGAACCCCGGCCGATCGGCGGCTCCCTTCCGTATTCCTTCAAGCTCCTCCCGTCGAAGAGCGATCCCGATCTTCTGTACGTGAGTCGTCACAACGGACTTGCTCTGATCAGGCGGACCGGAGGGATCTGGCAGGATGCATTGACATTGCCGGAAATTACGGATCCGATCCCGCAACTCATTGAGGGACGACCAGGGGTCCTCTGGGCCGGCTCGTTCAACCGCCGTCTCCTGCGTATAAGGGTTGACGGCAGATCCATTGACGTGCGCGAGATCCCGGAGTTGACTGGCTTCGGAATCACCGGTTTGTTGTACCGTGAGGAACAGGATGAAATCATTTGTGCGACCGACCGTGGCCTGCTTCGGATTGATGGAGCAACGGAAACCGTGCTGTCACCCCGGGCGGGGGATTTTCTGGCTGATTCCCTGTTGAACATCAGAGCCATTGCACCCGGTACGGGAGATGAGATATGGGTTCTGGCGGTCCGGGAGGGGAAGATGATCCTGGGTGTACTTGATCATGAAACGGGTCAGTGGCATCCTGCGGCAAACTCCTTTCTTCTCCGGAAGATGCTTGAAGCTCCGGCGTCATCGATGAGCTTTGATATTGCGGTGGAAGACCACCGGGCGGTCTGGATAGCGGGTGGTGATGCGGTAGTGCGGTATTCACTTCCTGATCATACCCCGGCTGATGACCTGTTTGTTACCTGGATCCGTTCTGTCATGCATTCCGACACACTTGTTTCCTACGCAAGGAGCCGGGAACACGAGTTCCCTGCAGGCTCATCGCTCCGCGTTGGCTACGCGCTTTCTTCCTACCAGGCCCCCGATGAGACCGAGTACCAGTATCAGCTGGAGGGATTTGAAGAGGGGTGGTCCGGCTGGAGCAGGCAAACAACCAAAGAGTACACGAACCTCTCCGCAGGGCGATACCTTTTCAGAGTCCGGGGGCTTCGGTCCGATGGTGTGGTTGGTGAGAGCGCCACGTTCGGGTTTACTGTGCTTCCTCCGTGGTACCTCACTCCGTGGGCGATGGTAGCTGGTGCCCTGGTGATGGTTCTCGCGATATGGGTCGCCATATCAGTAAGGGTACGCGTCCTTACCGCACGAACGAAAAAGCTCGAAGAAATGGTAGCAGAAAGAACAACCCAGGTTGTCGCGCAGAAAACACAGCTCGAGGAACAGGCCCGCCGTCTGATGGAACTGGATGAGTTGAAGTCCCGTTTCTTTGCCAACATCTCACATGAATTCAGGACTCCCCTGACCCTCATCCTGGGTCAGATCGAAAGCGTCCTCCGCACCGTCACCGATAGTTCCTTGCGGACGAAGCTGGAGACGGCAGCAAGGAACGGAAAGCGACTTCACCGGCTGATCAATCAACTCCTCGAGATCGCGAAACTGGAATCGGGGAGAACGCGACTTATGACGTCCCGTACGGACCTCGTCCCGATGTGCAGACAGCGTTTCTTCAGCTTCGAATCTCTTGCTGAGCAAAAGCAGATCGGAATGCGTTTTGACCATTCGCAGGAACAGATCGAAGCCGTGGTTGATCGTGATAAACTGATCGAGGTGGTCGACAACCTGCTGTCCAATGCAATCAAGTTTACGCCCCGGCACGGTTCAATCCGGCTTTCACTCGCTGCCGATGGTGAGGGCCATGCCACCATTACGGTTGCTGATACCGGTGTGGGGATACCGGACCATGAAATTCCTCTCGTGTTTGACCGGTTCCACCAGGCTGATACCTCGCACACGAGGGAACATGAAGGGAGCGGTCTCGGTCTGTCGATTGCACGTGAACTCGTTCTCCTTCATAAGGGTGAGATCAACGTGACAAGCATCGAGGGGAAGGGGACCGAGTTCCGCGTTCTACTGCCGCTCAGACTCCCTGAAACAATAGGTGGACCGGCCGATGAAACGACTGAAGATCAGTGGCCTGAAGAGCCACGGCTGATGAGTGTCCGGTCCGGGATTCCGGCAGACGCGCACAGACGGGACGACCTCCCCGAACGGAAGGCACTGGTGCTGATCGTCGAGGACAATGAGGACATGCAGGAATATATCAGGGAGAACCTCCCGACGGATTGCACCGGTGTTGTGGCCGGTGACGGAGAAGATGGCCTGGAGAGGGCATTCCTTGAATGCCCGGACCTGATCATCACAGATGTCATGATGCCACGGAAAGACGGAATGGCGATGAGCAGGCAGCTGAGAAACGACGAACGGACCAGCCACATCCCGATCGTGATGCTGACGGCAAAAGTGACCGAGGAAGGGAGACTCGAAGGACTTGAAACGGGTGTGGATGACTACCTGATCAAGCCGTTCAGTCCGCGCGAGCTTCAGGTAAGGATCGGGAATCTTCTGAAGATGCGGAGGATCCTGCGCGAACGGTTTTCACGGGCGACGGCGCTCGATCCGGCCGCGGTGACGGAAAAATCTCTTGACCGGGAATTCCTCGAGAAGATTCTGGACCGGATCAAAACCCATATTGAGGATCCGACATTTGGCGTTCAGCGCCTTGCGGATCAAATCGGCATGAGCGTCTCTCAGGTGAACAGGAAGCTGAATGCCCTGATCGGGCAGTCGGCCGGCCGGCTGATCAGGTCGAGCCGCCTCGAATTTGCTGCAGGCCTCCTGGCCCGACGGGCGGGGAGTGTGGCGGAGATCGCTGACAGAGTCGGGTTCGCTGATCAGGCAAGTTTCTCCCGGAGCTTCCGTGATCGCTTCCAATGCAGTCCGAGCGAGTATACCTCACGAAGCGGGACGGCAAAGGGGGCCGTGACGCGTGGCGAAAATCCGGAGCCCCTATGATAAGTCCTTTCAAGTGCGCAGAAATGAATGAAGATTGCGCAATACTGCTTAGGTTTTTCCGCATGACGGTGTTACCATGGACCATGCAGTGACGGCCAGGGGTCTGGTAATTCTGACCTTTTCCGTTTCACACCAGTTTGCCCAATCAAATTCTCTCAGGAGGATAAATGAGACAGATCATTCTATCCGTATTGTGCCTTGTTCTTTTCGGGAAGGCGTTTTCCCAGGAAGCAACCTTGTATAACCTTGGTTCAGGTTCTTTGAGTGGAGTGTCACCAAACGGCCTTATTGCCGTCGGATTTGACTGGTTCTCCGGTCCGTTCGTCTGGACCGAGGGTACGGGGAAGATCGTTCTTGGTGACGCAGAAGCATATGCGGTCACGAATGACACCATGGTTGTCGGAAGGTTCCGTGATCCGAACACGCTCGTGAATGGCCAGCCGACGCTTGTCGCCGGTTACTGGA
Source organism: Ignavibacteria bacterium (assembly GCA_029859455.1). Lineage (GTDB taxonomy): Bacteria > Bacteroidota > Ignavibacteria > UBA10030 > UBA6906 > JAOUDE01. The sequence goes on from JAOUDE010000089.1 coordinate 4,157, forward strand.
AGAACGGAGAGTGGACCTCGATCGGCGGCCTTCCCGGCGTTGATCCGTTCGACACCGAATGGTATAGCCATGGATACGGTGTTTCCGATGACGGCTCCACGATCGTCGGCATGGGCTGGCTTCCAAACTACCGCGTGGAGGCATTTTACTGGACAGAGGCGACCGGCATCGTGAGCTACGGTCAGGATGGCGGCTATAACAGCCGTGCCAACGATGCGAATGCAGACGGCTCGATCGTGGTTGGGTGGGATGGAGAAGATGGTGGCCCCGACCGAAGAGCGTACAAGTGGGATCCTGAGCCCTACTTCCTCGGGAGCTTCAGTCCTCCTTATCCCGTTGGCGAATCACGTGGGATCAGTCCGAATGGCGCATACATTGTAGGGCAGGCTGATGCGCAGCCCTTCGTGTGGACTGAGGCAGATGGTATGCAGCGATTGATCGACGAGACGGTCTACCCGGTTGGGGGAGCCGCACTTGGCGTCACTGATGACGGGACAATTGTCGGTTTCGTGAGCAGGACCTTCTCCATTGCCTGGGCTTTCTACAAACCGGCTGGCGAAGACCTGAGAGATCTCGGTGAGTACCTTGCGACGGAAAAAGGGGTCGAGGGGTTGGAGAAGTGGAACATGTACTCGGCGAATGGAATCTCAGCGGATGGACAGACGATTGCAGGTTGGGGTATCAACAAGAATGATGACAGGTTCTCATTCCAGGATGCGTATCTGGTGAGACTGACACCGCCGGTCTCCGACATCTCGGTCGAAGTCAACATCGATTCCGCATGGCTCCCGGTCGCGGCAGCGGGGGATACGATTCCGGTGAACATCACCCTTACAAACAATTCACAGGAAAGCATTACAACCGACTTCCGCGTTCATATCAGCCTGCCGGGAGGATTGTCACGACCGGTCAGAGCGAGGGGGAGCGTTACGTTGCAGGGGGGACAGGTATTGGAGAAGGAGAAACTGATGAAGGTCATCGCTGATGGTCCTTCCGGAACATACAAGGTCGTGGCAATGTGGGGAGATTATCTTCAGAACGCAGCCTCCTTCTCGTTCGAAAAGACCGGAAGTACGATCGCAGTAACCAGACAAGATGCCGAACGGGAGAGCATCGTGCCGGTTCTGGAGCAGAATTCACCTAATCCGTTTAACCCGTCAACACGGATCGCATTCACGCTTCCTGAACAGTCTGTCGTGACGCTCGAGGTTTTCAATATGCTTGGGCAGAGGGTTGCAGTGCTGGCTGATGGTGTCAGAGGTGCCGGAACACATAACGTGACATTCAACGCGTCGAACCTGGCGAGCGGAATCTATATTTACCGCCTTCAGACCCCGGGATTCGTGACCACGAAGAAACTGATGCTGATGAAGTAGTACCCCTGATCCTCCACCGAGGGAAAGCCCGTCGTGTATGCGGCGGGCTTTTCTTTTGGGGGGAATGGTCAAATGGTCGATAGTCGCACGTCCTTGACACTCACCGGTCCTTTGGATAGCTTACATTGTTTCCCTCATGGAGGCGTTGGCAAGACCGGTTCTTCACCATCAGTGCTCCGCAACAGAGCGGAAGGCAAGCCCGTACCATTGGGCTTTCTCCCCTTTTTATCAAAGTAAGGAGTTTGTATGCCCGCCAGAATCCTGATATCTGCTGTGTTGATGTTCATCATATTCTGCCCTTCATCCTGGTCGCAAACACTGCTTGAAAACAAGGAGAGGCTTGGCGAGCTTGAGACTCCGGATCAGGCGTACCATCCCGTCCGCTCCGGCCAGTCGAGGACACCCGCGTACAGTAGCGGATCCGGAGGATGGTTCTTCACGCAGGTGAATGTTGACAGCAACGGCATGAATATCGTTGGCGACGCCGCCAACGAGCCATCCATCGCGGTCGACGTGAACGATCCGACCAGGATCGCGATCGGTTGGAGGCAGTTCGATACGATCACCAACAACTTCCGCCAGGCAGGAAACGGATGGACTTCCGACGGCGGCGTAACCTGGAACTACAACGATGTGATCCAGAGAGGACTTTTCCGGTCTGACCCGGTTCTCGACTCCGATATCAACGGGATTTTTTACTACAATTCCCTGAGCGGTGATTTCACATGTCAGGTATTCAAGTCCACCGATGGCGGTGATACCTGGATTGACGAGGTCGATGCGCTCGGAGGTGATAAGCAGTGGATGGACATTGACAAGTCGGACGGGCCGGGTGAAGGCCACATCTATGCATACTGGACCCAGAATTTTTCAGTTTGCTCTCCGGGATTCTTTACCCGGTCCGCAAACCGCGGTGCCAGCTTCGAAGCATGTACGGAGATTGACGGAGAACCGTTCTGGGGAACGCTTGCAACCGGACCGGAGAGCGAGTTGTACACGGCGGGCGTGGGCTTCACAGATTTTGTTGTAACCAAATCAACTACGGTCAGCGATTCCAGCGTGGTCGCAGCGTGGGATACTTCAGTGGTCGTCTCGCTCGATGGATCGATTGAGGCATTCGGATCCGGGAGCCCGAATCCATCAGGCCTTCTCGGACAGACATGGATTGCCGTCGATCATTCAGAAGGGGATACGAGGGGAAATGTGTACCTCCTCTGTTCGGTTTCCCGGTTCTCCAACTCCGATCCGCTTGATGTGATGTTTGCGCGGAGCACTGATGGAGGCCTCACCTGGAGCGATCCGGTCCGAGTCAACGACGATTCGACGACAACCGCCTGGCAGTGGTTCGGGACAATGTCGGTTGCGCCTGATGGCCGGATCGATGTGATGTGGCTCGATACCAGGGACAATCCCGGCACGGTTCTTTCTAGCCTGTACTATTCGTATTCCACCGATGCAGGGGACACCTGGGCGGCGAACCAGCGGCTGAGTGATGATTTTGACCCGCATGTCGGCTGGCCGAACCAGAACAAGATGGGCGATTATTTTGATATGGTATCGACGACTCAGGGAGCACATCTTGCATGGGCCGGAACATTCAACGGAGAGCAGGATGTCTACTACGGGTTCATGCCGGCCCCGGTGACCGGTGTCGATACACCCCAGGCCGGGATTCCTTCAGCGTTCGAACTTGAACAGAACTATCCGAACCCCTTTAATCCAACGACGGAAATCGGGTTCTCCGTTCCGCAGGGAGGGTTCGTTCACCTGACCATTTTTGATCAGCTCGGACAGGAAGTCGCTACTCTGGTGAACGGCGAGCTCGCCGCCGGACGGCATGTCAGGACATGGAACGCTGCCGGCATGACGAGCGGCGTATATTACTATCGGCTCGAAGCAGGCGGGTTGCTCGAGACAAGGAAGCTGATGCTCTTGCGGTGATGTCAGATTGCTTCGTCGTTCACTTCGCTCACTCCGCGCAATGACGTTGGCAGGTCGTGTCTCTGGCTCCTGTCGTTCCCCCGTAAATTGCGGGCGAACTCCTTAAGAGCGAAGCAATCCGCCGGGATGGTTGCCCCCGGAATCTGTTCCCCCAATGTTCAATAACCGGAACCCTCGATGAACTATCTCTCATATCTCTGCCTCCTGACACTCCTTGTCGTCCCCTTTTCCTATTCACAGCATGACATCCGAACGCCGGAGTACCCTGACGATCCGTATGTCCCGGTAGAAACAGATAATCGTGAACGCACGCCTGCTTACCGGGTCTCCACCCCCGGCTACTTCTTCACCCAGGTGAACATCGACAGCAACGGGATGAACATCGTCGGAGATGCCGCCAACGAACCGTCGATCGCGGTCGACCCGAACGACAATACCAGAATCGCCATCGGATGGAGACAATTCGACACGATCACGAACAACTTCCGGCAGGCAGGGAACGGCTATACCACTGACGGCGGACTCTCCTGGAACTACAACGATGTGATCGAGCGGGGGATCTTCCGTTCTGACCCGGTGCTCGACTCGGATGCGGATGGCAACTTCTATTATAATAGCCTCACAACACAGGGGCCTGATTTTGTCTGCGACGTTTTCAAGTCGACCGATGGCGGGGCGACCTGGGACGACAAGACGTTCGCCTGGGGTGGGGACAAGCAGTGGATGGCAATCGACAAAACAGGTGGAATTGGTAACGGGAACATCTACTCCAACTGGACAAGCTTTTTCTCGAGTTGTCCTCCCGGTAATTTCACGCGATCGCCCGACAACGGTGTCACCTATGACAACTGTGTGGAAGTCCCGAGTATTCCATACTGGGGAACGCTGAGTGTCGGGGCAAACGGGAATCTCTTCTTCGGCGGCTTCGATCTTTCCACTGATGACTTTCAGGTGGTCCGCTCAACGACGGCTCAGGATCCGGGGAATACACCGGTTACATGGGACGACGATGTTCAGGTCGACCTTGGGGGGCAGGTGGCCGGGAACCAGGGGAACTCGAGTCCGAACCCGGGCGGTATCCTCGGCCAGGTCTGGGTTGCAACAGACCATTCATCCGGCCCCACCGCAGGCAATGTCTATCTGCTCTGTGCCGCCGAGCCTGACACCGGACCCGATCCGCTCGACGTCATGTTTTCTCGCAGCACGGATGACGGCCTTACCTGGAGTGCTCCGATCCGGGTCTACGAGGATCCGGACAATGAATGGCAGTGGATGGGAACATTCTCGGTTGCACCGAACGGCAGGATCGATGTCATCTGGCTCGATACGCGGGACAACCCGGGTACAGTCCTTTCGTCTCTGTATTACTCCAACTCGATCGACGGTGGCGTCTCCTGGTCGCCGCCCGAGCGGATCTCTGACGAGTTCGACCCCCATGTCGGCTGGCCGAACCAGAACAAGATGGGCGATTATTTCGACATGGTTTCCGATGACGAGGGCGCACACCTCGCCTGGGCTGCGACGTTCAACGGTGAGCAGGATGTGTATTATGCACGGATTCTTGCGGAGGCATTTATTCCGGAAGCCCCGCTGCTTTCACAGCCGGCAAACGGAGCGACACTGCAGCCGGTCTCCCTTGCGCTGATCTGGGAGCCGGCCATCGGCGCGACCGGTTACCATGCCCAGCTCGATGCCGACGGGAGTTTCACAGCTCCTGTTGCAGAAGATTCGACACTCACAGGCCGGTTCATGGATGTTTCCGGACTCTCGGCCGGGAGCACGTACTACTGGCGCGTCCGGTCATCGAGCAGCGCAGGGTTCGGGGCGTGGTCGGATGCCTGGATTTTCACCACAGGTGACAAC
>JAOUDE010000402.1 GCA_029859455.1 Ignavibacteria bacterium
CATCACGATGGAGCGGGATCAGCTTCTGAAGGAACGTGATGAAGATATCGCGCACCTCGTGGAGCTGTATGTCCGCCCCCTCGAACTGACTCCGTATCTCGACACCGTTTCATACTTCATCGATCCGGGATCTGTTCTCACCGCCGAACCTGCCACAATCAGAGCCAAAATTGAGGGCCCTCTGGAAACAGGGGATGTGGAATTCTCGATCGTCCGCGGCTGGAGAGAACAGGAAGGAACGGTGACCGAACTGAATACAGACATCCGAATCGCCAACGAGGGCGGTGACGGGGTCCTGACAACCGGCCTGCTGGATGAAGGGATTTATACCTTCGAGGTGGCGGGCTATGCGAACAGAATCGTCCTTGAAGGGGAGACAATCAGGCTTACGATCAAGGATACGACCTATTCAATTCCTTACTCACCCCAACTGGAGGATGTGGACCGCGACACTGTGCGCCTTGTCGCCCGCGTGGAGAAAAGCGGAATCGATCCGCTGCAGTTCGGGATCACAGTGCAGGATCGCCAGGAAAGCTGGATCCTGGGCCCGCCCTATTCGAAGAAGATATTCATCAGCGGGGCCGAAGACGCGGCACGCGTCACCTTCACCGCGCCGGCCGGAACACAGATCGAACGCCCGCCCGATGGCGGAGCATACGTGGTGATGACCTGGGCGCGGCCGGTCCTGGGAAAACGGAATTTCCAGGTTGTGGCAAATGCAAACCGGGGCTTCGGAGGGAAGGACCAGGCATCGGTCAGTTTCAGTGTCGACATTCTCCCCCCCTCCTTTGTGACGGAGCCGTCACCGAAGGGATTCTGGGGTATTCCCTATACATTCGACGGAAGAATCCAGGGGCTTAATCCTGTCGACCTCAGTGTCTCCGTCATGCATAACAACGCTGAAGTCGCGTCCGGGTCGGCGACCACCAGGAACACGTTCGTTCCTGAACGAAACTGGGCCGCCCTCGACTACCGAATCAGCTACCGCGGCCATATCATCAAGACGCACAGTGTGGCGCTGAGTGCGCCGCCGCCGCCGCAGATTCGCTGGCTGGGACAGGAGCTTGACAGGTCGCAGGGAGTGTTCAAGATCAGAGTCGGATCAACGGACGCAGCGGATGGTCCCGTTCGGCTCTCGATCGAGGCTCAGCCGCTGAATGTGGCAAGAATCGACAAGATCAGCGGAAGAGAGTTCACGATAACGGTCAGCCTCGAGAGCAACCCCTCAGCCGTTTTTCTGAAAGTCACCTCGGTGGATCAGTACGGAGGCCGGTCTGTCTCGACGAAGCAGTTTAATGTGCCGAGGTGAGAAACAGTGCATCATTGAATGATTGAGTCATTTCACCATTGCACCAATGAATCATTGGACCATTGGAGTTTTGTTTCACCTTTCCATCCCTCAATGGTCCGATGATCCGATGATTCGATGATTCAATCACTCAATGCTATCATCACCTCAACAACACCATCTTCCCCATTCGTATCACATTCTCAACCGTGACCGCGTAGAAATAGGTCCCGGTCGGAACGGCGATCCCTTCGGAACTGGTTCCATCCCAGACGATCTCGTAGTCAACCTGGCCGTTCGCATCAATTCTGAGTATCCGTACCAACTGACCTACGATATTATAGATGCGGATCTGGATCTCGCCTGAATAGGGGTTGTAAAGCCTGATCCTGATCGTCGTCTCGGGATTGAAAGGATTGGGATAGTTTCCTCTCAATTCGAACGCGACCGGTCCGCTGTCAGGCGTCTTCCCACCCTCCTCCACTCCTGTCGTCCCGCCTCCCGAGAATGATGTGAACGGACTGATCACTCCGTATGCCTGACTGAGCCAGATGACATACTCCTTTATCTCCTCTGCTTCAGGAGAATTCGGATCAAGCGAATAATAGATGACCATCAGGTATTCGATCTTTCGAATCGCCCAGATCTTCGGAAGGAATTCATAACTATGGACCGATGAATCCGCCAGCTGAAGATCGTACACATAGCTCACCGGCTGGCCGAAAGCATCTCCTGACAGTGTTACCTGCACAGGACCCGACTCCACATACCTCCCGGCAACGATCATCTGCACTCCCTTGTACAGGTTCGGAAGGGGATCCGGAAATACTTCGGACACCAGCGGCGGATCAAATGCGATCTGGCTGTTCAGAAGGACCGGGTTGCGGATGGTCAGATAGAAGCTGGTAATACGGTCGAACAGCTCGTCACTTCCGAGGAATTCCGCGAACCCGTTGTTGTGTGCGGCCATCAGTG
>JAOUDE010000090.1 GCA_029859455.1 Ignavibacteria bacterium
CCCGCCGTGGCCCCGCCGCATGAACTTCCCGCTCCAGCCGTACACCCAAAACAATGCGAATCGAACACGATTTCGCGCTGAACCAGACGCCGGTAGTCAAAATCCCAGATGGTACCCGGAAGGCCATGGTTCACACCCAGGTTGAGCATCTGGTTGAAATCGCAGTCATACAATATCCCGTCATACCCGACGCTGATCATTGTTCTGCACATGACTCCTTCCGCCGCTACCGGATTGAACGCCTGAATCAGCCGTTCCATGTATGATTCGTACAAATCCGCGCGCTCGAGAAAATGCCGGAACCGGTTGATCGGCATGTTCGTAATGACAAACAGATTGTTGAAAACCAGATCGTGTCGCTTTCTGAGTTCCTCTCTGAACTGGGCCTCGATCGCCGCCTGATCAGGCGGGAGATATGCGCCCACAGGATTGTACACGAGATTGAGTATGAGTCCGGAATCCGCCCTCCCGTACCCGACCCTGTTCAGCCTTCGCATCGACTCGATGCTCTTTTCGAAAACACCCTGTCCGCGCTGGGCGTCCGTTTCGTGTTCCTGAAAATAGGGAAGTGACGAAATAAGTTCGATGGCGTGATCCCGGAAGAACTCCGGGAGATGCCCCATCGATGCTCCGGTCACCGGATGACAATCGAGCGTGACGGTAAAGTTGTGGCGGACGATGACATGTTTTCCGAGATTCCGGGCCGCCCCAACGAAGTATTCGAAATCATCATGCAGTTCCGGAGCCCCGCCTGTGATATCCAGTGTGCTGATCTCACTGTTTTCCTGAAGAATCTCGATGCACCGGTCGATCCCGGTACGGGTCATCATTTCGGTCCTCTTGGGACCGGCATCAACGTGACAGTGTTTGCATGCCTGGTTGCAGAGCTTTCCGATGTTGACCTGAAGAGTCGTAATCGCCGTAGGGTTCAGATCAAGTTGATGCCCGCGAATCGTCTCCTCGAAACCCGCCACAGCCGTGGTCGGCTCCATCAGCAACATCCCTCCGGTCCGCACAGATCAGGATCCGGTTTCTGTGTACGGTCATAGTCAATCCCCTTGGTTTCGCGAGGGTCACGGATTGCGTTGACTCTGCAGTTGAACTCCTTTGCGTCCTCAGGCGACACCGCGTCGTATGGTTCCACCGGAGTCACCTCACCCCCGTACGGACCTCCGGCATCAGTGTAAATGCGAAATGTCTTCCCGCACACCGCCATCCGTGACCCGCGATAGAGGGTATGGCCGTCATCGTCTGTGACCGTTTTCCATGGACCGTTGTAGATCACAGCCTGGTTCCGCTCGAGACACCTGCCCTCTTTTCCCTTGAAGGCGAGGATCGTCATCGACCGGAACTCGACCCCTTCGACGACCTGCCACGGCCTCTCATCCCTCTTGACGATCTCCATGCCGTAGAATCCCGCTTCCTCGAACGCACGGAGGAAACCCTCTTCCGTAAACGCACCGGAGACACATCCGCTCCAGAGTTTTGGATCGTTCTTCAGATGTGAGGGCACCTCTTCATCACTCACGATATCGGAAACGGCAACCCTCCCCCCTCGTTTCAGCACGCGGAACAACTCGGAAAACATCTGCTTTCTGTCCGCTTCCCGAACGAGGTTCAATACACAATTCGAGACAATCAGATCAACCGACTGGTCAGGCACCATCGGGTTTGTTCGTTTCAATGCTTCAGAAAACTCCTCGAGGCGCGCAAGGTCATCCAGGCTGTCGATCGGATTCTTTGAGAGATACTCTGCGACAAGATCAAGGTCGAGCGCCAGATCCTGAATTTTTCCCTTTCTGAAATCAACCGGAGTGCCGAACCGGGCTGACAGCTCCTCCCGGTATTTGCGGGCCAGGGCGAGCATCTCATCGTTCATGTCGATGCCGATTACCTTTCCTTCCGGGCCGGTGATCTGGGCGGCAATGTAGCAGATCTTCCCTCCTCCGCTGCCCAGGTCGAGAACCACATCCCCTTCCCGGACGAACTGCGACGGGTCACCGCAGCCGTAATCACGTTCGAGAATCTCCTCTGGCAGCCTCTTTAGAAACTCCGGGTCATACTCGACAGGGCAACAGAGTGCCGCTTCCCGGACCTGCGCCCCTTTTGAGTATCGCTCTCTGACCACCTCTTCAACCTGAAGGGCGGCTGTGCCGTCTCCGTTTGTCCCGCTCATTTGTTCCTCATTTCAAAGATCTATTATTCAGAACCTGCCCCCTGCGTTCTGAGTTCCCTTACATCGAGAGTTTCTCGACCACATTCCGGCACTGAACGCCGTGGACCAGGGATGCGCCGCCCCGGACGGCTGCCGTCACGTGCATCACTTCGGTCATTTGATCCAGGTTCCCTCCGGTCTCGAGACACTGATTCGTGAAGGCATCGATGCAATACGGACACTGAACCGTGTGTGCGACCGCCAGTCCAATCAGCGATTTTTCCCGTTTCGTGAGGGCCCCCTCTGCCGCCGTCGCCTCGGTATACCACGAGAGAAACTTCTTCCAGAGGTGGTTCTGGTTCTTTCCCACATGAGAAAACTTCGGCAGATCTTTCGATTCATAATAGTGAGCCATAATCTCCTTCGCGCAATCAAATGGATGGTCGGTAGCAGGCTTACGAAACTATCAATTCATCGGGGAATATTCAAGGCCGCCGTGTCCTGTACGCCTCGTAGTCTTCGATCGTATCGATGTCCTCATGGATCCGAAGATCAACATACGAAAGTTTCAGTTCCCGGATCTTCCGGTAGGTCGAAGCGAGAACTTCCCCCGTACTCCACTGCACCCCGGTGAATAATCCCTCCCTGGGTTCCTTCATGCCGAGAAGATAATAGCCCCCATCACTGCAGGGACCGACCACGAAATCGTGTGTGCTCAGCGAACCGAATGCCTGCCAGACAGTTTCGACTTCGAGCTCAGGTACATCCGTCCCGATGATCACCGATGCGGTAGCTCCTTCATTGAACGTGGTCCGAAAAGCGTTTTCCATCCTTTCGCCCAGTCCCTCTCCGGTCTGGAGACGATAACGAAATGGCTTGCCGATCCACCCGCGCATCGATGACTCCGGTACACCCGGCGGATAGAACAGATACACGGCAACCCTCTTTGTTTCAAGAATTGTACCGATCGAAAACGCGTTACGTGCGAACTCTCGATAGAGGCCCGCGGCCTGTTCCATCCCGATAACAGCACCGAGCCGGGTTTTGACACGGCCCGGTTCCGGGTAGCGTGCAAAAATGATCAGCGCATTCATGACAGTGCTCCGGCAGCGGGACGAAGGATCCTTCTCTGAGCAATCTCATACGCGAACAGAACAGCAAACGGTACATATTCCAGAACGATCAAAAGCGGGTACTCGATCCACTCACCGGCCATGATGTACCGATACACCACCAGATTACTCAGGTTGGTCAAACCGATCAGGAGAAATACGGCGGCGGACCAGCGCACAGCTACGAGTGCGGCCAGCCAGGTGAAGTACCAGGGATGTGCCATCGGTGAACAGAGAAGAAATCCGAGGAACGCCAGGAGGAGCGTTTCGTGAAGCGGCCGTCGCACCCACAGCAGCCATCCGATCCAACCGAGAAACAACGAGCCGCACAGGATTCTGACAACGGAACCGGGCAAACCGAGATATTTGAAGAGTGAAAAGAAGGCGCCATTGAACTCGAACCGGGCGTTGTACACGAGGAACGACTCGAATATCCCCCCTGTCTCTTCGTAATAGAAGAGGTACCCTGTCACGAGCATCACCACCGGAATCAGCAGGATCCAGAGACGCGCCCTCACCTGGAGAAGGAACGGAACCAGAAACAGGGGATAGAGTTTCGCGAGAGCAGCGGCTCCGAGCGCGATGGCTGATCTGACATGCCTGCCCGACAACGCAAGGAGGAGAAAAAGGAGCATGAACGGAATTCCGAGAGCATCGACATGCCCTTCAAGTGCGAGGTACATGACAGGAACCGGGGACCAGGCATAGACCATGACCATCGGGAGCGGGGCTTTCCCATCCGGCGCCGCCCGGCTCAGCAACAACACGAGGAGGGCGAGGGTCAGGAGATCCGCGGCAACGAAGAATCCCTTCAGCCCGGCGATCGAAGGTCCGAACAACACGTTCGAAGCATAGAAAATCACCTGCGCTGCGGGAGGATAGATCGTTCGCATCACCGGAAAATTCAGGTCTGCCGGCAGGGTTTCGGTGCGGAGCGCTTCGAGGGCGGAGTCCTCCGGAGCATAGAGAAACGGATTGATCCCGGCTGCGGCGACCCGGCCATCCCATACGTAGCGGTAGATGTCATCCGAGGCAACCGGCATGTGAGGAATCAGCGTCAGACGGAAGAGAAGGGCAAAGCCGAGGATCACAAACAACATCGTCCTGTGCGGGATGGGCTGGTCACGGCTTCCCGCAGCGGGCGTGTTCATCCCGAACTGCTTCAACAATAGAAAGAGAAGAAGATAACTCGCCGCCTGGATCCCGATAAAGAGAGCCATATCGGAAGAATGATCCTCCGTCACATACAGCGCGAGATATCCTCCCTCCATGATGAATCCAATGAGGAGGAGCTGACGAATAGGCATCACACGTTTGCAAACAGGGAACGGAAGATGGTATAGAGAATCTTCCAGGATGCTTTGATTGTCCCGGAAACTGTTCCGGTCACTTTGGAGACGCCGATCCGTTTGCGGTAGCGGACCGGGACTTCGGTGCAGATCATTCCAAGTTTTGCCGCCTTGATCTGCATTTCGACGGTCCATCCGTAGGTCCCGTCACTCATCTTCATCCGCAACAGCGACTCAGTTTTCACCGCCCGAAAAGGACCAAGGTCGGTGAAACGGTACCCCCAGAATATCCGGATCAGCAGGGTGGCGAGCCAGTTGCCGAACAACGCCTGCGGCAGAAGCGCTCCCGGTTCACGCTCCCCGATCATTCTGGATCCGATGACGAGATCGTTCCCCCTTCCGATCGCGTCAAGGAGTTCCGGCATATCCTCAGGATAGTCGCTATAGTCACCATCCAGGAACACAAGCAGATCAGGATCGCTTTGAAGCGCCTCCTGAATCCCGGCAAGGCAGGCATAGCCATAGCCGCGTTTCGGTTCACTCACGACCACCGCACCATGTTCCCTCGCGACCCTGGCGGTCGCATCGGTTGACCCGTTGTCCACCACGATGACCGAATTCACACAATCCTTCGGAATCGCCTCCAGCACGCGCGGAAGCGATGCCTCCTCATTGTGGGCCGGAATGATAACGGCCACGACGGCAGATACTGCCGATGAGGGATCTGATCGAACGAGCGGTCGTTCTGTCTCTCCATGATCAGCCATTTACCGGATATTGAGATTCCAGTTGTACGGGAGATACCTGACCGATATACCATCTGATTCCGCCACACCGATCACACCGAGAGCAAAACGAACCGCGGATCCGTATCTCGCTGTAAAATCATCACCGTACCATTGGAACAGCTCTGACAGGTAGAGTGTCCGGGTCGTCTCGTCGTACCGGTTTTTTGTGGTGTCAGCGAGAAACAACCGGGCTGAATGTTCCATCTGTTCTTTCAGTCTTTCTCCTGTATACGCTTCCGATAACAGCGGTGGGCAACTGATGGCGGCACACACCAGAGCCATGTGGATCAGCGGTTCGTTGAACTGCTTCCGGATAATCTCATGTTCGATCTGGTTGAGGCTGTACAGCTCTCCCCCGATCCCGATCCAGACGATATCCCACGGCCCGGTCTCACCGACCGTGATTTCCCTGATTGATTGGACCGGCAGATGGTCGACGATCAGTTCTATCGTGAATGCGTTATATGCATTGATCCAGAATGCCAGCCGGTCGGCTTTATCGCGGATCGCATCCGGGTCTGTTTGCGACAACTGGTTCAGGTAACGACGAAACCGCTCATCGGTTTTGATTTCTTGATAATCCACCAGCCCGTCACGAACGACCTCGGAGAGTACGGCACTGAAGTCAGTATGGAGCGACTGTGCATGGAGCGCCGGACCAAGGTGCAGGATGGCGATCATGGCACCGCTGACATATCTTCTCATGGTCTCCGCCATTTCCTGTTATCCCTGTCCAGCATCTCGTCCGCCGCTTCCGGCCCCCAGGTGCCTGATTCGTACGGGAACACCGGTGTCTCGTTCTCTTTCCATGCATCCTGGACGGGAGTAATCAACGACCAGGCGGCATTGACGCTGTCCCCTCTGGCATACAGCGTCGGGTCACCCAGCATGCAATCATGGATAAGTCTCGTGTACGCGTCGGCCAGCCGTCCGCCGAACGATGCACCATAGCGAAAGTCCATCGTGACCGGCCGTGTTTTCATCGTCGCACCCGGTACTTTTGTACCGAACCTGAGCGAGATCCCCTCATCCGGCTGTATGCGGATGACGATCGTATTGTTCCCCAGGCGCTCGACCGGTATATCCAGAAAGAGCCGGTGCGGCGTCCGTTTGAACTGGATCGCAATCTCCGTCACCCGTTTCGGCAGGCGTTTCCCGGAACGGATGTAGAACGGAACTCCGGCCCATCGCCAGTTGTCAATCGTCAGTTTCAGAGCAACAAAAGTCTCTGTGGTACTTCCCTCAGGAATTTCTTTTTCATCCAGATAACCCCGCGCCTCCTTTCCTCCGACCGTCCCTGCTGCATACTGACCGCGCACAGTCCTCAACGCGACAGCACCGGATGGAATCGGCCTGATCGCCTCGAACACCTTCTGCTTCTCATCCCGCACCTGCCGGGCATCGAACAGGACAGGAGGTTCCATTGCGGTCAGAGCAAGAAGCTGGAGCATGTGATTCTGGACCATGTCACGCAATGCTCCTGCCCCGTCATAATACGGACCCCGGTTCTCCACCCCTACGGTCTCCGCCGCGGTGATCTGGACATGATCGACGTAGTTCCGGTTCCAGACCGGCTCGAAGATTCCGTTGGCGAACCGGAACACCAGAATATTCTGGACCGTTTCCTTCCCCAGGTAGTGATCGATCCGGTAGACCTGTTCCTCATCAAAAACACTCAGGACCTTCCTGTTCAGTTCTTTGGCCGACTCGAGGTCATACCCGAACGGTTTCTCTATGATGATCCGCACCCACCCGTCGGCCTCACTGGAGCGATTCATTCCGGAAGCACCGAGGAGTTCCACAATCGGTTCATAGAGCCTTGGGGGTGTGGAGAGGTACCAGAGAAGATGAGGCCCGATCTGGCCCCGCTTCCTGATAGCGGTAATCGTCTCGCTCAACGCCTGGTAAGAGGAATGGTCTGAAGGGTCGGCCGCATGATAGAACAGCTGGCGGGAAAACCCGTTCCAGAGGTCCTTCTCCGATTTCCCGATCTGTCCAAACCGGTTCATTCCTTCGAGAAGATGTTCTCGGAACGCGTCGTCGTCCATGTCGGTCCGCGAAACGCCGAGAACGGCGAAACGGGAAGGAAGCATCCCTTTCCTGGCGAGATCGAAGAGTCCGGGAATCAGCTTCCGTTTCGTGAGATCACCGGATGCCCCGACAATAATCATAAGACATGATTCCGGTATCCGCTCATTTTTCTCCGGTTCTCGGAAGGGATTTGAGGGCGGGGTCATTTTCTGCTCTTCACCGCATGGCCGCCAAATTCGTTGCGGAGTGCCGCGAGCAAACGATGGGCAAAGGAGTTCTTATCCCGTGAAGCGAGACGTGACTGAAGAGCGAGCGTGAGAACCGGAGCAGGGACATCACGCTCAATCGATTCGAATACCGTCCAGCGCCCCTCACCACTATCAGCCACCCAGGGCTCGAGACCGTCAAGCCCGGGATCCTTCTGCAACGCCAGGTCAGCCAGCTCGAGGAGCCATGAGCGGACAACACTCCCCTGATTCCAGAGGTGCGCGATTTTTTGCAGGTCCAGACCGTATGGCGACGCCTGCAGAATGTCAAAGCCCTCAGCGTATGCCTGCATCATGCCATACTCGATACCGTTGTGGACCATTTTCACCAGGTGTCCGGCTCCGCTGGCTCCGCAATGAAGAAAACCGTCCGTCGGTGCGAGGGTCCGGAATACCGGTTCCAGAAACTTTACCGGATTTGTTTCCCCTCCGATCATCAGGCAGTATCCGACTGTGAGTCCCCATATTCCGCCGCTCGTTCCGCAGTCAACCAGGTGAATCTGATGCTTCTTCAGCAGCTCATGACGCCTCAGGGTATCCTTGTAGTACGAATTTCCCCCATCGATAATAATGTCGCGGGGTGAGAGGAGGGGGATGAGGTCATTGATATTCTGGTCGACCGGCTCGCCGGAAGGAACCATGAGCCAGATCGCCTTCCTTCCTTCGAGTCGTTCGGTGAGCTCCTCTAACGATCCGGATGGAAGTGCACCCTTCGCTGCATACTCTTCGATCTTTTCTCTGGATTTGTTATAGACTGCGACCTGATGGTCCGCGCCGAGGAGACGCTCCACCATGTTCCCGCCCATTTTTCCAAGTCCGACAAAACCAATCTGCATGACCTACTCCTTTTCAAAAAGAGAGCCCTGCAGACATCGATGCCGAGTGTGTGCCGGGCCGCCAGGTGAAGCAACCGCCCTTACGAAACCGTTACACCGGAAAACCCACTACGCTTCCTGGTCAGATTCTCGTACAGGCCATTAAACGATTTCTCAAAAGCAGCAACGCCGTCTGCTTCAAGCTTCTCCAGCACTTTCGCCATGTCGATCCCTGTCGCGGCGAGATCGCGAAGAACCTGTTTTGCCTCATCAAGGTTGCTCTCGACAGCAGGGGAAGCTTTGCCATGGTCCAGGATCGCTTTGTAGGTCGCCGGCGGTACGGTGTTGACGGTATCTTTCCCTATCAGAGGTTCCACATAGAGAAGGTCAGGATACTCAGGGTTTTTGGTACTCGTACTTCCCCAGAGCGGACGCTGTACCCGGGCTCCCTGCCCCGCGAGCCCCTGAAAACGAGAAGTTCCGAAAATCTCCAGAAAAGCCTGGTAGATCATTTTTGTGTTCGCAACAGCCGCCTTTCCCCTCAACACCGTGTATCGGTCATTCCCTTTCTCCTTCAACAGGTCGTCGACCAGCGTATCAATCCGGCTCACGAACACGCTGGCAACGGAAGCAATATGATCGATCGGCTTCTTTTCCTGGAGACGACGCTCGAGACCGGCAATATACGCCTCAGCGACCTCACGGTACCGGACTTCGGAAAAGATCAGGGTCACGTTGATGTTGCACCCCTCCGCGATCATTTGCTCGATCGCGGGCAGGCCTTCCTTCGTTGCAGGAATCTTGACCATCAGATTCTTCCGGTCGATTCTGGTCCACAGTTCCCGCACCTCCTCGATGGTCGCTG
>JAOUDE010000404.1 GCA_029859455.1 Ignavibacteria bacterium
GATACCACGAATGATGTTGCCAGAAGATATCCGTCACGGTACGAGGCCCCGCATCCGATCGGCCATGATCCGAACATCGATACGACGAGAGGTGGACGGAATTTCTCCGCCTACCGTGTCTGGCGAAGCGAGAATCCACAGGCCCCGGAAGCGAGTTTTGCGCTTCTTGCCCAGTACGATGTTGCGGAGGACTCGTTCGAGTATAACAGCGGTCTGCAATACACATTCACCGACTCGAATCTTGTCCGCGGAAAGACGTATGTCTATTCAGTAACGTCGATATCGATTCCAAGTCTGGCCTATCAGACAATCCCCATCACGCCGGACTCAAACATCATCGTCGAAGTTCCGGTTGAACCTCTCCGATCGAGTGTTCTCTCGAATTCCACAAGAATTGATCTTCCGTTCTCCGTTTCAAACGAAGAGGGAAAGGTCAGTGTCGTTCCGAATCCTTACCGGACGGACGCGGACTATACCCTGGAGAGTGGGGGTTACGAGGGGCTTTTCAGCCAGTGGGATGAAACAAAGCGGGTGATCAAGTTTATCAATCTGCCGGAAGTGTGTACCATCAGAGTCTTCACCTTGTCCGGCGATCTTGTCAGAACGATAAAGCATGACGGTCGGAGTGCCGCCGGCATTTCGAGAGGTGATGCGAATATGCCACTGGTCAGCGAAAGTAACAGAGCGCTTGCCAGCGGCATCTACGTGTACACCGTGGATTCACAGTTCGGTGTTCAGACCGGCAAATTTGTCATCGTTCGATAGTCATGGATTCCAATCACTTGAAACATGCAGGCATTATGAACAACAAGAAACCAAGACTGCTGATCGGAATGGCTCTGTTGTTGATTGGAGCGTCCGCCGCCTATGCAGGAAACAGGTCAGGGATCGTGACGGCGCAGTTCCTGAAGCTGCCGACCGATGCACGGTCGACGGCGATCGGAAATGCGCAGGTTGCCCTTGCCCGGGGAGCGATGTCTATCGCCAATAACCCGGCCGGGGTCCTCTCGGTCGGCAATGTGGCTGTCGGCGGCACATATAACCAGTGGTATGCCGATATCACCCACTCCTTCATGGCTGCCGCAGCAAACCTGGGCCCGTGGGGAACTGTGGGCGCCGGGTTCATGGTGCTGACAACAGATGACATGGTGGTGACGACGCCAGCCTTTCCGGAGGGAACAGGAGAGCTCTTCAAGGCGAGTGAGTATGCGTTCTCGCTCAGCTACGGTCTGCAAATCAGCGAAGAGTTCGGAATCGGGATCACAGGGAAGTATATTCAGTCCAACCTGTTCAATGATGCCCTCGATGCCAATTCATTTGCCGTCGATATCGGGTCCCTGTATGACATGCCAATGTTGAGGACGCGGCTCGGGATATCAGTCAACAACCTGGGCAAGGATATGACCTACATCAACGAGCAGTATTCGCTCCCGACCGCCCTCCGGTTCGGCGCCCGTACAACGGTGCTCGACCAGGAGAATCACCTGCTGTATGCGGTCCTGCAGGTCGCACGTCCCAACGATGCCGACGAGGTGTATAATCTCGGGGCGGAGTATGTGTTCAACGGTCTGATCGCTCTCAGGGCAGGATACAAATTCAATTATGACACGGAAAACTGGAGCGGGGGTCTCGGGCTGAACCTTGCATCGCTCGGGTTCGACGGCAACCTCGACTACGCATACACCAATTACAAATGGCTTCCCGGGACACACATGTTTACTGCGGAGGTAGGATTCTGATATGAACCGTTCACCTTCTCTCTTTCTGTTTGTCTTAGTTGCTGGAATGGTAATCATCGGCGGCTGCCAATTGCAGACGTTGACCCCCGATCCGCCGAACCTGAATCCCGCCGGCCACCTCGTCATCAACGAGGTATTCACTCTGCCGATTACGAATCAGACTCCGTATTCTTGGATCGAATTCTATAACCCCACGGCAGATACGATCGATCTTACCGGATGGACACTGCGGTACTCAACGGTTCGCCTTGCGACAGCGGTGACGGTCGGTCTCGATTCACTCGGCAATATTCTCACCGTGTCGATCAATACCTTCCCGGACAGTGTCGGCGTGTTCGACGTACCGTTCGCCGAAGGTGTCTTCGATATACCCGGGGAAGAGGAAGATACGGTGAAACTCGTTCCCGGAGGATTGTTCACTATTGTCACGGATGAAGACCGGCTGCTCGACCACATCGAGTGGGGACCGGGAGACGAACGGTTCCGACGGGAACGACAGGTGATTCAGGGACCACTGGAT
>JAOUDE010000403.1 GCA_029859455.1 Ignavibacteria bacterium
GATCACAGCCGGGTCCGGAATTGCGGGCCGTGCCTACAATCCGACCGAGGACGCCTTCGATCTGCTCGACGAGGCCGAACAGCAGGTGTTCAAAATCTCCGAGAAGCGGCTGAAAAAGAGCTTCACGTCAATGCACAAGGCGGTGCATGATACCCTGGAGATGCTCGAGAGCATCCACGGAAAACATGGCGGAGTGACCGGCGTGCCGACCGGATTCCGGGATCTCGATACACTCACGGGCGGGTGGCAGAACTCCGACCTGATTATCATTGCCGGACGGCCCAGTTCAGGGAAGACAGCGTTTGCCCTTTCGTTATCACGCAATGCAGCGCTGCACAATGAAAAGCCGACAGGCGTCGGTATTTTCTCCCTCGAGATGTCGATGCAGCAACTGGTCATGCGCCTGCTCTGCGCGGAGGCGAAGGTTGACGCACATCTTGTCAGGACAGGACGTCTTCCGGATGACGCCTGGAAGCGGCTCAGCATCGGAGCGGGGCGGCTCACGAACGCACAGATGTATATCGACGACACCGCCGGCCTCGGCATTCTGGAACTCAGGGCGAAGGCGCGCCGGCTGAAAGCGGAACGCAATATCGGGATGCTGATCGTCGACTATCTGCAGCTGATGCATGGACCGAAGACCGCCGAGAACCGTGAGAAGGAAATTTCTGCGATCTCCCGCTCGCTCAAGGGGCTGGCAAAGGAACTGAACATCCCCGTCATCGCGCTTTCGCAGCTGAGTCGTGCCGTGGAAAGCAGGACGGATAAGCGCCCGATCCTTTCGGACCTGAGAGAGTCCGGAGCGATTGAGCAGGATGCCGATGTGGTTGCGTTCGTCCATCGCTCCTCGATGTACGAAGATCCTTCCACTGACGAATTCCGGGAGACGGCAGGGAAGGCGGAGATTATCGTCGGCAAACAGAGGAACGGCCCGGTTGGTGTGATCGAGCTGTCCTTCATTCGCGACAATGCCCGCTTCGAGAATCTCTCCCCCAAGCTCTTCGAAATGATTTCAGGCGAAACGGATGACGAAGCGCCGTTCTGATGAAGATGAGGGGAGCCCGACCCGCAGGTGGTTTCTGCGGCAGATTGGACTCCTGGCCGGTGCGAGCGTTGTCGGTGAACGGACCGCGGCCCGGGCAGTTTCGCTGATTCAGAACCCGCCTCTGACCGACGAACAGATCTGCAGTCGTAAGTTCGAGCTCGCGGTTCGTGAATCGCTTTCCGACAGGCCGATCGGCGAGGTCATGGTCGCCGTCGGGAGTTCCTTCCTCGGCACTCCATACAAAGCGCACACGCTGGAGGTCCCCGGTGAAGAACACCTCGTGGTGAACCTGCGCGCACTCGACTGTGTGACATTCGTAGAAAATGTCCTCGCCCTCTCTCGCTGCATCCGGCTCCGCCGGTACACCTTCGAGGACTATCTCGGCCATCTGAAATTGATCCGGTACCGGGCCGGGGAGATCGACGGCTATCCCAGTCGCCTTCACTATTTCTCGGACTGGATCGGTGACAATGAACAGAAGGGAATCGTGAAGAATATCCTCCGGGAATCGGGCGGAGTATCTCTTACGAAAAAGATCCGCTTCATGACAGCGCACCGGGACTCCTACCGCCAGCTTTCCGACGACTCCGTTCTCGGGGAGATCAGGAAAACGGAATCGGCTCTCAGCAACAACGAGCGTTGGTACCTCCCGAAGGAGGAACTCACGGATCAACCGGATCTTCTTCGGTCAGGCGATATCGTCGGCATTACGACCTCCATCGAAGGACTCGATATTGTTCACACCGGTATCGTTGTTTTCACGAATGGATCAGCCCGTTATCTTCATGCACCGCTCTCCGGCGGTTCCGTCCAGATCTCTGACGAGCCGCTGGCCGCGTATCTGCAGGCCAGAAAGAGTCAGACAGGGATCATGGCAGCGCGGCCGCTCGACCCGCAGTGAGCGCGGGGATCATTCCTGCCTATCTATCCGGCAACCATTTCTTGAAGAACTCCGGAATCCTCATATTATGGGGAATTGAACATCGTCCTTCCGAGGCGTAGGTTTCTGATCGTCCAACCACCATAGCCCGGAGGAACCTCATGCGAGCCATCTACTCTCGAATATGATCCGGACAACCCTCCGGAGCGGCAAGCGACAGAGGCGAACATCAGTGTTGTCATCCAGCCTCCCGTTGGCGAGCTGCCAAGCGTCGGGACCTGGTTTCTTCTTGACGAATTTTCCTTTGACGCGATGACCGTCGATGTCGATGAAG
>JAOUDE010000405.1 GCA_029859455.1 Ignavibacteria bacterium
CATCAGGTACACCAAGGGGAACTGGAAAGCAACCATCACGATCAACCGACCGGAAGTATACAACTGCCTCGATCTCGCAACCCTGAGAGAGCTTTCCACGGCATTCGAAGATGCGGCGTGGGATGACAATGTGGCGGTCCTGATCATGACCGGTGCAGGTGATAAGGCATTCTGCACCGGGGCTGACATGAAGGAGTGGAAGCGCGAATTTCTCTCACGGCCGGACAATTTCTACAAATGGATGGGGGTGTTCATCGAGACGTTCGAACGGCTGAGGAACATCGGGAAGCCGTCCATCGCCCGCCTGAACGGCATGGTGGTCGGCGGCGGCAACGAATTGCAGATGTCGTGCGATCTCGCCATCGCCTGTGACGACACGTTCATCAGCCATGCCGGAACCTCTCGAGGAAGTGTCGCTGCCGCAGGCGCCACCCAGTGGCTTCCCCTGATCGTGGGCGACCGCCGGGCACGGGAGATCCTGTTTCTGAACGAGCGAATTCCTGCTCCAAAGGCGCTGGAGTGGGGACTGATCAATCAGGTTGTCCCGCGCAAGGATCTGGACAATGCGGTCGATGTCATGGCTGAAAAGCTGGTCAACAAGCTTCCGGAATGCACCCGTTATACAAAACAGCAGTTGAATTTCTGGCGCGATTTTTCATGGTCACTCACGATCGGCAATGTGAGAGACTGGCTGACAGTCCACACGTCCGCCGAGGAAATTCAGGAAGGGATCAATGCATTCTCCGAGAAACGGGAGATCGACTACAAAGGGATCCGCCGGAACAGGACAAAGCCGGCATCGGGATGAGCTCCCGGGATTCATGAACAGGCTACGCCCTCACCTCTTTCTTCTTTTCCTTCTTACAGGACTTCTGTCCACATTCTGGCTGCAGGCCTGCGCGCCGGCGGTCAAATCACTCGGCTGGGATCCGGTCGCAAGCCCGGCGGGCAGAAGTGTCGTCTCACTGATTGCAGACCACCAGAACAGCATGGAGATGTATGCAGTTCTCCGTTCAGGGGAATTCTCTGCTTCGACCGATCAGGGAGAACATTGGGACCTGCGCAGCCTGATAGCACCTGGTGCCCTGGTTCAATCAGTTGTACAGCACCCCGAGATGCGGTCACGATTCTTCGCTGCCACCTCAGCCGGACTCTTTGAGAGCAATGATGGCGGCAGGAACTGGACGGTTTCTGAATTCAGCCCGGCCTCCCCGCAACCGTCCTGCATCGCACTTGCGTTCGATCCGTGGGAGCCCCGTACCATGGTCGCCTCCACCGGGGTCGGGTTGTTTCAATCAACGACAGGGGGAACAACCTGGCAGGCACTGGCGGGGACTGATCCCCTCCGGTCACTCACTATCCATCCTTCACTCCCCGGGTTGATCCATGGAATCCGGGCGGAGGGTGGGGCGGTCCGGTCGACCGACGGGGGCAGGACGTGGAAAGACCTCACTGCACACTTCGATGCGAGCGGCACAATCATCGGCCAGATTATTGTCCACCCGGAAAAACCTGACCTACTCTGCATCGGAACGGGCGGAGGCGATCTCTACAGGTCGGATTCGGGCGGAGATGTATGGGAGGTGTCGCACCAGGGGACCGGGTTCTCTCCGGTCCTCTCCTTCGCACGGTCAGGTTCAGACAATGAAACGATCTATGCTTCGAATGCAGAGGGCATTCTTGTTTCGTCTGATTTCGGTGCTTCGTGGGCTCTCCTGGGAAGGGGCACACCACGAATCCCGGTTTCGGTTGTCGCTGTCCCCGACTCTTCCGGAGATCTTCTGATGCTGTACGGCGAGGCAACCGGCGTTCTTCGATCCGGAGACCGCGGTGCGACATGGACCGGGGTCAACGACGGGCTGACCGGGTCTCTCCGTTTTTCCCTCATCCGGGGAACGGGGGACGGCACGACTCTCTATGCCGCTTCCGGTTCCGCTCTGTACCGTTTTCGGGCTGACTCCGGATGGACGGACGGATCAGAGGGCCTGCCTGGAACCGAGGTCACGGGGATCTCGATCAGCGGTTCATCGGATTCCCTGATTTATGCCGCCACCGGAAGCGGGCCTTACTTCTCAAGCGACGGCGGTGTGCACTGGCAGCCACTCGGCGGCAGCATGGCCGGAACGCCGTTTTCACTCATCGAGGCACATCCGTCGATCGCCAACAGGTTGTTCGGAAGAACACCGGGTGGAATGATGATCTCGACAGACGGCGGCAGGAGCTGGAACCGGACCCGCCCCCCGATGAAGGAA
>JAOUDE010000091.1 GCA_029859455.1 Ignavibacteria bacterium
ACACCGTATCGCCGTTTCCCACCGAGACGCCGACCGGTGAGAAGATATTGGCATCAGCAAAATCTTCGACATTTCCGGCGGTATCGATCTTGCTGACCTTTCCTCCGGCGATATTCGACTGGATCAGGTATCCCTCGGAATTGAAGTCGTTCCCCGATGCACCCTGCAGCCCTGTGGCAAAGACAGAAAATGACCCGTCCCTCAGTACCTTGTAGACCGTCGTACCGTTCGCATTACCAAGGGTCGTTCCGAAATCGGCAACATAAATGTCTCCGCGCGCATCAACGGAAACGCCGCCGCTGGCATTCAGGGTGGCAGTCAGCGTCTCCACGGTCTGTGCCGGGCTGACGTAAAGCACCGCGGCTGAGAGGGAAAGAAGGATCGTCAGGCGCAATTGATACATGGTTGCTCCGGCTATCGGTTTCTGGACATGAGTGGACTGAGGAGAGTACCCTCTTAGTACGATCATGGTCTCCCCGGGGTTTCGTTGGGGAAAAGGAAGTTGCAATCCGGAACTTGTCTGCGCTTTCTTCGTGTTAATCAGGTGAATCAGATCAGTCATGTGGAGGGCGCGCGATGAAGAAGAGCGGATCGAGAGCAGTTGTCACAGACCGAACATTCAAGAAGGAAGTCCTTGACGGTTCAGGACCTCTGTTGATTGACTTCATGGCTGAATGGTGTGACCCCTGTCGGGCGGTTTCAGGAATGATCGACCAGCTCGCACAGGAACTCAGCGGAAAAGTTCGCATGGTATCGCTCGATATCGATCGAAGCCCGAGAGCTGCCCGCCGCCTTCATGTCCGTTCCGTTCCGACGATCCTCTTTCTTCATGACGGCAAGGTGATCGATCAGACCATTGGTATTCTCTCCCGTGATGACCTCACAGCCTGGGTCGCACAATTGCTCGAAATGTGGTCCGGAAGCGGCGCAGCGCCCCTGCCGGGTACGACCTCGTGACCCGACCATAGCTGTAAAGCGATGCTCCTCCCTCGGGAGGGAACCAGGGACCCCATTGCGGACATGGTCTGCGTGGGGTCCCGCCAATTTATGCGTGAATGATACCCATGAGGCAAACGATGAGATTCGTCAACATTTATCTGTCCAGAATCGGGGGCAGTGTGTCCAGCGGAGTCCTCAGGGTGGGCTGCAAAATGCCCGTTTCTGCCGGTGTTGAAACAAACAGCTGCTGGCACGGTTGGTGCTTAGGATCATGAGGAGAGAGAATTGTCGAAGGAGGAATTATGGATCTGTATGCCGAGTTTCAAAAGGCCGTGCGGCCGTTCGTCACCGAAGTGGAGCGCTTGATGTTCCACACTACAGAGGAGTGGAATGATGGTGTAAATGAGGAAGAGGATTCGACAATGCTCGGCTTCCTGTCAGATCGTCCGTGCGGGAATACTGCAGCAGGCTGAGTCCGCCGGGCTCTAATCTTCCACAGACGAAAGGGTGGAGGACATTTCCTTCAGTTCCTCCTCGAAGAAGAAGCGATCTTCTCCAAAGGCAGGACGGAGATCATCCAGCCAGATCGCCCGGTCATCATAGTCCGCGTAAAATGGTCGCAGAATCCATTGTGGATTTCGTCCCTGAAGCATTCGCATCGTGATCACTTTTTTCCCGTAGATCTCACTGACCCCGAGGATCTGAACCTTCCCGGCGTGGGCAGACATGCTCGGCCCGCGCACTGTCCTCGAAATCCCGCTCACCATCTCGTATGCCTCTTTGAAGATCTCCCAGGCCCGAACCAGTGGAACGGCAAAATAGTGTTGTGCGCCGGTATCCCGTACAACGAACATATAGTAGGGAATACAGCCCAGGTTCACCTGCTCATCCCACATTTTGGCCCAGACCATCGGGTCATCATTGATGTGTGCCAGAATGGGGGACTGCGTTCTGATCTCCGCTCCGGTTGACCGGACTCGACTGATTGCTTCACGGACGCTTTTTGTTGAGAGTTCGACACTGTGGTTAAAGTGAGCCATGATCGCAAGATGGATTCCGGCGTTGTTCACCCTTTCGAATAATCGAAGAAGATCGTCCGAGTCCTTGTCGGTCAGAAAACGATTGGGCCAGTAACCGAGTGCCTTTGTCCCGATTCTGATCCTCCTGAGGTTTGGAACCTTCGCGGCGATGAGAACGTCAAGGTATGCTTCGAGGTGCTTCGTGGACATGATGAGGGGATCCCCTCCGGTGAAAAGGATGTCACTTACCTCAGGATGCGTTGAAACATACCGGACAAGACTGTCTGCTTCTTTGGTAGCGAATTTCATCCCATCGAGGCCGACAAACTGAGGCCAGCGGAAGCAGAACGTACAGTATGCGTGGCACGTCTGTCCCTGGCTTGGGAAGAAGAGCACGGTCTCGCGGTATTTATGCTGCAGACCGGAGAGGTCCCGGTCCCCGAGATGTGGAATATTATCCATCTGATTGGCAGGGTGAGGATTCAGCTGCCAGCGGATGGAATCCGCAGTCTTCCTGATTGTCTCCCGGTTTCCGGTACGCATCGCCATGGCCATCTCGTCGTAATGGTGCGGCAGAAGCATGTCCCGCTGAGGAAACGTCAGAACGAAAATCGGGTCGGCCGGGGTGTTGTCCCAGTCGATCAGCTCCTCGATCACATAGTTGTTCGTTTTGAACGGGAGGACGTTTCCCACCACCTCCATATCAAACAGCTCTTCCGGCGAAAAGCGGTCCATCTGAGGGATAGAGCGGAAATTGTGAAGTCCGTATGTCTTGTACTGTCCCATAAGGTCCTGTGAGCAATGGTTTCTTGAAAGGTCCAGCGGTGTTCCAGGGTCCGGCCAGGCGAATGAAGACGGCTGAATGGACGAGGGGTTGCAGTGTATGTCTTACTACCTCAGATGAACGTGCTGCGGGTATATCAGGCCGGCCCTCTTCCTCTCTATGTCAGGCTGAGGGCAAGGTACGCGGGTACACTATGAATGTCAAGTGTTTTGCCGCAATTCAGGTCATGCGGGCTGTGAGAGCCAGTTTTGAGCCCGGTACCATGCGATGGTGTCCCTGATTCCTTCCTCGATCGAGAGCTCTTCTTCGAAGCCGAAGTCTTCCTTTGCCTTCGAGGAATCGCACGTCCAGTAGTTCTGGACGATATCCCTTCCCTTCTCAATGTTGAGCAGGGCCGGTTTGCTGCTGAAGAGTGAGGCGAGTTCTGCAACCGCCGATATCACGAAGATAATCGTCTCCGGAATTCTGATTCGGAGAGCCTTCCTGGCAAGCACGGACCGGGTAACGTCACCCAGTTCCTTCCAGTTGTAGACTCGTTTGCTTGATAGAAAATAGGTCTCCCCCGCTGAATGCTCACTTTCTCCCGCCATAACGAACCCGCGAACGAGGTCTGTGACATGGATCAGGCTCACGTACTTGTCACGCAAGCCGATCATCGGCTGGATTCCTTTATTCATCGTATGGAAGAATTCGAAGACATCTTTGTCCCGTGGTCCATAGACGGCGGGAGGACGGACGATTGTGATCGGGAGACGGTCCAGGAACTGATGGCACTGTTGTTCAGCTTCCCATTTGCTCTTTCCGTACGTCGTCAGCGGGTGCGCGGCGACCGTTTCATCGATCGGTGTGATTGACGGGCTTGGCCCGACAGCGGCCTGGCTGGAAATATGAACGAACCGCTTGAGGCCCGGGTTGCCGGAAAGTGCAGCATCGAGAAGGTTCCTCGTTCCGTCTTTGTTCCCCCGGTAGTACTCCTCCCGCCTTTTTGCCTTTGTCACGCCGGCGGAGTGGTAGATGGAATCGACTCCACGGACTGCGTCGCGGAGGATGGCAGCGTCAAAAAGATCTCCGTACACGTAGTCGATCTCGAGACCGTTCAGCCACCGAAGGTCACTTGTTTTCCTGACGAGGCACCGAACGGCATATCCGCGCTTCAGAAGCAGTTCCACAAGATGGCTTCCGATAAAGCCGTTTCCGCCGGTCACGAGAGCTTTCAATGATGGTTGGAGGTTGGTGGAAGGGAAATTGACTTTTGAAACGCGTTGCTATATATTGAAAAGAACCCTGAAATGCAATTTCTACCCTTATTCGCCGCACCATTCCGCGGCACCCCTTTCCCCACTATCAATAAGGACATCCCGTGACCCAGGTTCAAACGCCGGCTCCCGCTGTTGACCTCTTCCAGAAGTGCAAAGAGTTTACCCGGGCTGATGAGATCAAAGCGATGGGATATTATCCCTATTTCCGACCGATCGAAGAAAATGAGGGACCGGTCGTAACGATCGAGGGGAAAAAGGTGATCATGGCCGGCTCTAACAATTACCATGGCCTTACTGCGGACCCCCGCGTGAAGGAAGCGGCGATCAAGGCAGTGGAAAAATACGGGACCGGCTGCTCCGGGTCCCGTTATCTGACCGGCACACTCGACCTCCATGTGAAGCTTGAAGAACGACTCGCCACGTTTCTCCAGAAGGAAGCCTGTCTCCTGTTCAGCACCGGTTACCAGACCGCTCAGGGGATCATCGCGACTCTGGTTCAAAAAGGCGAGTATGTCGTCTCGGACAAGGACAACCACGCCTGTATCGTCGCCGGCAACCTGATGGCGAAAGGCGCGTTCGCCGAGTTCATCCGGTACAAGCACAACGATGTGAATGATCTCGAGCGGGTCATTTCCCGTCTGCCCCTCGGGGCCTCAAAGCTGATCGTCACGGACGGCGTGTTCAGCACATCCGGAACCGTTGCCGATCTGCCGGGGATCGTCCGCATGGCCCGGAAGTACAACGCAAGGATTCTGGTCGATGATGCACACTCCACCGGAGTCATCGGCAAGGGAGGGCGCGGAACCGCCAGCCACTACGATCTCGTGGATCAGATCGATATGACGATGGGGACGTTCAGCAAGACGTTCTCCTCGCTCGGCGGGTTCGTTGTCGGCGACGAGTCGGTGATCAACTATATCAAACACCATGCGCCGGCACTGATATTCAGTGCCAGCCCCACGCCGGCATCTGTTGCAGCCGCTCTGGTAGCACTGGAGATCATGGAAAAAGAGCCGGAGAGGATGGACCGGTTGATTGCGATCGCCGATACCATGCGGAACGGATTCAAGGAGCAGGGCTTCCGCATCATCGAAAACCGGACAGGCATTGTCCCCGTGATCATCGGTGATGACATGAAGACCTTTGTGTTCTGGCGGGAACTATTCGACGCCGGGGTCTTCGTCAATGCGTTCATCAGTCCCGGAGTCCCGCCCGGGATGGCGATGCTCCGTACCAGCTATATGGCTACCCACGAGCCCGACCACCTGGAGAGGATTCTGGAAGTCTTCGGCACGATCGGCAGGAAACTCGGAGTCATCCAGTAGGACCCGGCTGTCCTCGTTTGGTTGTTCGGCCCACCTCTTGTTTCATCAGCAGATGGTTGATCCCGTATGAGCAGGCTTTCAATCCGTCCCGTCAGCACAGGCTCTGAGAAGCGGACATTTCTCCGTCTACCATGGAAAATCTATCATGGCGACCCGAACTGGGTCCCACCATTGATGATGGACCGGAAGAAACTGATCGACAGGAAGAACAATCCGTTCTACCGGCATGCACGTATCGAACTCTTTCTCGCCATTTGTGACGGTGAGCCGGTTGGCCGGATCGCCGCGATCGTGAATGACAACCACAACAAGGAGCATGGTGAGAATATCGGTTTCTTCGGCTTCTTCGAATGCATCGACGATCAACAGGTCGCGTCGGCGCTGTTCGACAAAGCAGCGGAGTGGCTGAAACAGAACGGCGTCACGGCGATGCGCGGTCCCGCCAGCCCTTCGGTGAATGACGAGTACGGTCTGCTGGTCGACGGGTTTGAGTACCCGCCCGCCGTCCTGATGTCCTACAACCCGCGTTACTATCCGGCCCTGGTCACAGGCGCCGGGCTGACCGGATGCAAGGACCTGTATGCCTACCGGCTGCATGAATCGAGTTTCATCACCGACAAACTCCGGCGTGTAACGGAGATCGTGAGAAAAAGACAGGAACTTGTGATCCGCTCCCTGAACATGAAGGACTTCGACAATGAAGTGCGCATCATCCGGAAGCTGTACAACGAAGGGTGGTCGAGGAACTGGGGTGAAGTGCCGATGACGGACGAGGAATTCATGTACGCGGCAAAGGACCTGAAAGCGATCGTGAATCCTGATCTTGTTATCATCGCCGAATCGAAAGGGGAGCCTGTCGGTTTCGCCCTGACACTTCCCGACCTCAACCTGGTGCAGATCCGGAACAAGGGAGGATACCTGATCCCGTTTCTGATCCGGTACCTTCTCTATAAGAAACAGATCAACAGGGTGCGGATCATTATCCTCGGTGTTCTTCCGCAGTATCTGAATTCCGGGATCGGCGGGGCGTTGTTCTACGAGGCGGGAGTGCGGGCGGTCACCAGGGGGTATCCGTGGGGTGAGGCAAGCTGGGTCCTGGAAGATAACGTGATGATGAACAGAGGGGCGGAGCTGATGAACGGAGAACGATACAAAACGTATCGTATCTACGAACGGTCCGTCGAAACCTGAAAAAGAGACCGGAGTATTGTCTGTTACGTGACCGTTTTGTAACTTGTTTCCGGTGGCCGCGTTACTCTCCGGCCTTCCTCTCTGTATGCCCCGGCATCCGGCGATGATGACGCCGGGTGGACAAGCGTTGCAACCGTCCAGGCCTGCCGGATCTGCGATCTATCTCATATGAAACCGAGGTTGTTATGCCAGTAAAACCTGTCGAAAAAATATGGATGAACGGGAAGCTCGTCGACTGGAAGGACGCACAGATCCACGTTCTCTCTCATGTCATTCACTACGGTTCCAGCTGGTTTGAAGGAATCCGCTGCTACAAAACGCCGAAGGGTCCAGCCATCTTCCGGCTCGACAAGCATGTGCGCCGGCTGTTCGATTCCACGAAGATCTACCGTACTCCGATTCCCTACACGGAGGCCCAGATCGAGGAGGCGATTCTCGAAACAATCCGGCAGAACAAGCTCGATGCGTGCTACATCCGGCCGATTGTCTACCGCGGATACGGAGATGTCGGAGTCAATCCGCTGAATTGTCCGGTCGACGTGACGATCGCGGTGTGGGAATGGGGCTCCTATCTGGGGGAATCTGCTCTTGAGAACGGTATCGACGTCTGTGTCTCCACATGGCAGCGCCCTGCCCCCAATACCCTTCCGGCAATGGCGAAGGCAGGGGGGAATTATCTCCTCGGCCAGCTGATGAAAGCAGAGGCGGTCCAGGCAGGGTTCCACGAGGCGATCGCACTCGACGTCTTTGGCAACCTGAGTGAAGGGACGGGAGAAAACCTCTTTGCGGTCAAGGACGGTGCAATCTATACACCGCAGTTCACCTCTTCACTCCTGCCGGGAGTCACCCGGGCGTCGATCATTCATATGGCGGAAAAGGCAGGCTACCGCGTCAACGTGGCGAACGTTCCGCGCGAGATGGTCTATGTCGCCGACGAACTTTTCTTCACAGGAACGGCAGCGGAGGTGACGCCGATCCGATCTGTTGACAAGATCAAGGTCGGCACCGGAAAACCGGGGCCGATCACTCTCGATCTGCAGAAGAAATTCTTCGATGTGGTAAAGAATGGAAACGATCCGGAAGGGTGGTTGAAGCTTGTCTATAACGACTGACTGGTGGTATGATGAAGAAAACACCCGCGGAAAAGAAACCGGCTCCACGTAAGAAGAAAACCGGGAAGCGTCCTGCTTCCCGGAAACCCCGCTCTCTCAGCCTGCGTTGTATCCTGGTCCCGATCGACTTCTCGGGACATTCACGAAACGCTCTCCGTTATGCGATCCCGATGGCCCGGCAGTTCGGGGCGACCCTCCATCTTGTGTATGTGGTCGAGCCGACGATCTATCCGGCAGACCTCGGTTTCGGGCAGGTCGTCTATCCGAATTTCGAGGATGAGCTTGTCGAAAAAGGGGGGGCGGAACTCAGGGAGCTGGTGCGGACGGAAATCAAAAGGTCGGTGACCGCGACGACCACTGTGCGGACAGGTAAACCGCACCAGGAACTTCTGCTCGAAGCGGAAGCAGCGAAGGCTGACATGATTGTCATGGCTACCCACGGGCATACAGGTGTGGAGCATATGTTGTTCGGGAGTACGGCCGAGAGGATTGTGCGCAATGCCCGGTGCCCGGTGCTGACGATCAGGCCGACTGGCTGACGCGGGTTCCTATTTGTCGCGGTCCACCACGAATTCGGCGAATTGCACCAGCGATTCTTTGCTGGGTGAATCGGGGAATGATTCGAGCGCCTCTTTGGCGGCGGCGGCGAACACATGTGCTTTTGAAGATGCGTAGTCGAGCCCGCCGTTCTCCTCGACAAATGACCTGACCCGTTCCACGTCCCCGCTTCGGATCCGTTTTCCGCCCTCTTTGATCAGTTCCAGTATCTGCCGACCCTCTTTTTTCGATCCCTTTTCCAGCGCATGGATCAGCGGGAGGGTGAGCTTCCGGTCGCTCAGGTCCAGCCCGGTCGGTTTACCCGTGATGCGGGTCCGCCCGACATAATCCAGCAAATCATCCCTGATCTGAAACGCCATTCCGACGTTTTCCCCGTACTCACTCAGTTTCCTGTTCATGTGCGGGTCATCGGTCACGCTTGCGGCGCCGATCTCACAGCAGGTGGCGAGCAGTGATGCTGTTTTATCAGCGATGATCCGCATGTATGTCGGCTCATCGATATCGAGCCGACGGCTCTTCTGGATCTGATGGATCTCCCCTTCGCTCATCCGCTTGACCGATGTAGAGGTAATCTTCAGAAAACGGAAGTCATCATTGTCGAGACAAAGAAGCAGGCCGCGGGCAAGGAGATAGTCACCCATCAGAATCGAGATCTTGTTCTTCCAGATGGCGTTGATCGAAGGGAAGCCGCGGCGGGTGTCTGCTTCATCGATCACATCGTCATGGATCAATGTGGCGGTGTGGAGGATCTCGACAAGCGCTGCGCCCCGGTAGGAGCGTTCGTTCACCGTTCCGCACAGTCCGGCACTCAGCAGGACCAGGATGGGTCTCACTTTCTTCCCCTTCCGGTGGATCACATATTTCGCCACGAGGTCAACAAGCGGGATGGTGGATCTGATCGACCTGTTGAACACATCATCGAACGGGTCGAGATGCGGGCGGACCGGCGCGGCGATCGTTTTTAGGGACGGACCGGAGTATTTCACGGTATCATGCACTGATGCCGTCACGCTTTCTTCCCGCGAAGGCGGAGATGCCGATACTGATCTCGTACAGAATGAACAGGGGTAGTG
>JAOUDE010000406.1 GCA_029859455.1 Ignavibacteria bacterium
AGGCGTGTTCACGAACCAGCTCCCCGGCTGGACGAAGAACACGATCACCGTATCCGGCGCTATGACTTCGATTTCCCCCTGAAGCACATTGTCAGGCGGAGCGTACGCCGGGAAGGGCTCGGAGCACGCGAGGAAGAAACACAGGAGTAAGCTCGAAATCCGAAAACCGAAATCCGAAACAAATCCGAATATCGAAGCACGAAAAGGCAAACGCCATGCATGGCCCGCTGTGCCTTTCGGATTTTGTATTTTGAGATTGTTTCGTGCTTCGGATTTCGTGTTTCGGATTTTCATCATCATATTTCTGCTCTCACTCCCAACCTGATCCTCCTCCCCGGTCCCCAGGCCGTTAGGTCTCCGAGTTCTCCCCCCACCCTGCCGCTTGAGTCAACCCAGTTTACGTTTTTGGTGTTCAGCACATTCCGGCCGTCGAGGTAGACGGTGAGTAGCATCCACGGCTTCGGCCCGTCTCCGATGGCGAAGAGTTTCGTCAGTTTCATGTTGAGGAGATTGTAGTCTTCGAGACGGGCGTTGTTCGGCTCAAACTCCTGGGTCGGGTCGATGGGAGTGAACCCGTCTTCCGAAGGATAAAACGTGTACGGCCTTCCGGTGTGGTACTCCCATGTCCAGGCGAGACCGAAATCGAGCGGCAGTGAGAGTGCGCCGATCACCTTCACCGTGTGCCGCTGATCCCAGCTGAGTGGGAACGGTTTCGCCGGTACCTGCTGACCCCATTGATAAAACTCAAGTCCTGCCCGGGCATCCTCGCTCACTCCCTCGGCACTCATGAAGGTGTACGACACGGATCCGGTCAGCACCTCACCCGATTCCTTGCTGACGGCCAGCTCGATCCCGCTCGCGCTGGCAAACGGGTTGTTCACGAACTCGGCAAAGCCGTAATCCCCGGCCACACGGGCGTTGGTCGGCACGAAGGTCTTCACATCGATCTGGTTTGTGGTCTCTTTGTTGAAGTAGGTCCCCGAAAGCACCACGCCGTTCTGCAGCGCATACTTGATGCTCATCTCCCAGGCGCGCGTCCCTTCCGGCTTCAGGTCGGGGTTCCCTACCAGCACGCCCACTCCCCTGCTGAGGCTCACGTTGTTCAGCCCCGAATAGAGATAATCGAAGAGCGGGAACTGGTAGTACTGCCCGTAGTTGATAAAGAGATACCCCCGTTCGGCGAACGGTGCGGCAAAACCGATCCGGGGACTCCAGAGGTGTTTGGTCGATGCCGGAACGGTCCCGACGATATTCGTCTCATACTCATCATCCTGGTTCGGCACCCGTTCGACGAGCGGACGCTGGGCTCTCGGATCAAGGAAGTCGTAGCGGAGGCCCAGGTTGAGCAGCATCCCGTCCTTGCTCAGCTCGATCTTGTCCTGCAGATACGCTCCTCCCATCCTCGGGAAGTACTCGTAGTCCGTGCTGTAGTTAAGCTGCGGCTTGTTCACAAATGGTTTCCCGAAGATATTCACATAGGGCTCGTAGCGGACCACTTCGGAGAAGATCTCCAGGAACGTCAACTCGCCGCCGAACTTCACAAGGTGATGCTCATTTGCGCGCCAGGTGAAATCGGCCTTTGCAAGGTTGTTCACCTGGTTGCTCCGGGCCCACCAGGCGCGGTTCCCGTCGATGATGTACTGCAGGAAGAAATCCCACTGGTAGAGCGTCGTATCAACGTCATTCGATGAGCCTTCGTTGATGTCGGAGTTCACCCAGAAACGGCTGAAGCTTGCATTGTAGAAGAATGATTCGGAGATGGTGTGCGAAAGCACCGCCGCCGCCCTGTAGCCGGTCTGCTCGCGTGGGGGGAGTCCGTCAAGGTTGAACCGCCAGGTGTATTCATAGTCATGCCAGTTCTGAAACGAATACAGAAACTGCCCGCTGAGACGGATAGACCGTGAGGCTGTAAAATCGAGCTTCCCGAATGCCGTGTAGTTTTTTGTTATGGGAGAACTGAAAAACCGTGACAGGTCCTGCCACCAGCGGGTATCCGAATGAACAAAGTCGGCGCTGGCGAAGTAATGCAGGTCGGACGTAATCGGCCCGTCGGCCGAGAGATCGATCTCGCTCCGGTGGTCGATCTGTTCACCTCCCCAGATCTCGTCCGTCTCTGCCCTCACACCGATTCCGTGCGTATCACCGCCCCGTTTGGTAATTACGTTCACCACACCCGAAAGGGCATTACCATATTCAGGATCAAACCCGCCGGTCTGCACCGCGAGCTCACCGATCGAGCTCT
>JAOUDE010000092.1 GCA_029859455.1 Ignavibacteria bacterium
CGGTGGCAGGGGGTCCGCCTGCTCCACCCGACTCCATGCAGATCATCAGGGAGTCGTTCAGTTCTGCTGCCCTGTGCGGAACATGCCATCCGACGCATTTCGCCGAATGGGAAACGTCGATGCATGCCTATGCGATGACCGATCCTGTGTTTCTTCGGCTGCAGGAGATCGGGCAGGAGCGCTCCGGGAATTCTCTCGACCAGTTCTGTGTCAAATGCCATACACCGCTCGGGTCGCTGCTTCAGGAGACACCACCCGGGTTCGATCCCGCCTCTCTCACCCCGCTTGCCGCGGATGCCATTCATTGCGATGTCTGTCACCGGATCGAATCGTTCGATCGGGGAAGGGCGATCAAGTCGCTCAGCCTTGACAAGGTCCGTCAGGGGCCGATCACCGATCCGCAGGCGAACGGGTTCCACGAGTCCCGCTATGACGCGCGGTACGCTGACTCCGGGATCTGCAGTCCCTGTCACGATATCCTCTCTGATGACGGACTGCTGATCGAAATGACGTCGACCGAATGGGATCTCAGTGCCTATTCCGCGATGGGGCTCGAATGTCAGGCGTGCCATATGCCGGTCTATTCCGGAAGTGCCGCGGTCGGTTCCCCCGCACGGAGCAACCTGCACCGCCATTTCTTCACCGGTGTCGACTATCCCCTCACCAGCTTCCCCGGAAAACTGAACACGATCGCGATGGTGGACGATCTGCTGAAGAACTCGATTTCGTTGACGGTCAGCCTGCCCGCTTCCGTATCCGCCGGCGATACACTCGATCTTGCCGTGTCGCTCCTGAACAGCCGGACAGGACACAGCATTCCCTCCGGTTCGGCGTTTGAACGGCAGATGTGGGTTGAAGTGGTCGTGACTCAGGTTTCAAGCGGCGATACGGTGTTCACCAGCGGCTTGCTCGACGGAAACCTGGACCTGATGAATCACCACAGCGAGTTTGTGACGTCCGGAGCGGTCGAAGAAGACCTGCATCTGGCGTTGTACAGGAATATTCCGCGGAAGAACGGAGAGGAGATTCTTTTCTTCTGGGAAGCGGATGAGATTCTGCTCGAATCGATTCCCGCCTTCCAGACCTCTGTCCCGCGGTACCCGGTCCCGGCTCCGGCGACAGGCGGCACTCTTCAGGTTTCTGTCCGGGTGCTGTTTCGTACATTCCCGCCCTACTTTCTTCGGACGATTGACCTTCCGGAACTGGTGGATGAGCTGATTGTCTTTGAAATGGAAAGTTTCAATGGAACGGTGACAGTTTTATGATGAATTTCCGAAGCATAGTGCAACTTCTGATTATCCTCTTCCTTTCCGGGGAATGTGTCATCGGCCAGGAGAGTTTCCATCGCGTCGTTACACCATTTCCAGTCACCGATCCGTACGGCGGGATGTATCAGCTTCCTGCAACGGGGGGGCTGAACAGGCCGGTGCAACAGTTTGTCGATATCGATGATGACGGCGATGCTGACCTGTTCATCCGCGATCACGCGGACCAGCTTATCTTCTTCGAGAATACCGGTACGGCTGAGATTGCAACCTTCGAATGGGTCACCGATACCTACGCCGGGATTCCGATCGGCGGCTGGTTCCACTTTGTCGATGTCGACAGCGACGGTGATCAGGACCTGTTTACCGACAGTCCTCTTTCCAATATGAGCTACTACCGCAATGAAGGGACACCCGGTGCGGCATTGTTTGTGCACAAGACCGATACACTGCGCGATCAGGCGGGGGACCCGGTCTATGTGGAGATTCCGACGGTTCCCGCATGGACCGATATCGACTGCGACGGTAATCCGGATATGTTCCTCGGGAGACTGACGGGAGAGATCGCGTACTACAGTTATGCAGGGCTTGATGGTGCGGGTATCCCTGTCTTTGAGCACATCACCGAAACATTTCAGGGTCTGTTGATTGTGACCGGGGGGGACGACTGTATGACCGCGCAGGTTGCCAGCGACAGGTCAGGCCGGCACGGGGCGAGTGCCATGGCGTTTGCGGATATCGATTCCGACGATGACCCGGATCTGTTCTGGGGCGACTTTTTTGCTCAGAGCCTCCTCTATCTCGAGAACCTTGGCGACTGCACGGTTCCCTCCTATTTGTTCATTCAGGAACAGTTCCCTGCGACGAATCCGATCTGCACAGGTGGATTCAATATTCCGCAGTTTACCGATATCGACAATGACGGCGATGCTGATCTGTTCGTGGGGACACAGGGAGGTGCGTACTCGCTGACGGTTGATCTGGCCGACAATCTTGCGTTCTATGAGAACACCGGAACACCCTCTGCTCCCGTGTACAACCTGCGCACAAAGCGGTATATCTCCGCGATCGATCTCGGGGACAAGGCAGTTCCTGCCGCGGCGGATATCGATAACGATGGTGACATCGATCTTCTTCTGGGAAACGAAGCACAGCCTGAGGCGGATAACTCCAGCCGCCTTCATCTGTTTCGGAATGACGGAACCGGGACAGATCCGTTCCTTGTCCATGCCGACACCAATTTCCTTTCCCTCGGGATCGGGTACAACTATGCCCCGGCATTCGTGGACATCGACGGGGATCTCGATATGGATATTCTGATGGGGGAATGGACGGGAGTGATGAATCTCCTTCGCAACGACGGCACGCCTGAAAACCCCTCCTTCGTGCTGGCCGACGAAAACTACTTCGGGATCGACGTCGGCAACAACAGCACACCCGCTTTTGCGGATATTGACAACGACGGCGATCAGGATATGCTGATCGGGGAGTTCCTCGGCAACCTGAATTTTTACCGGAATAACGGGACGGCGGAGTCAGCAGCCTTCGACCTGGAGGATGAGAATTATTTCGGAATCGATGTTGATCTCTACAGTGCTCCTTCCTTTGCCGATATTGATCATGACGGGGATTTCGATCTGTTTGTCGGAAGCGATCTGCAGGGAATTGTGTTCTACCGGAATACCGGAACTCCCGAAGCGGCCAATTTCGTTGAGGATGCGAATCTCCTCTTTCCGCTTCATTTCAGAGTGGCCCCGCTCCTGACTGATATGGACGGGGATAGTGACCTGGACCTAATCGGAGGGGTCAACGGCGGAGGAATCGTGTTCTACGAGAACCTGGAGAACAGCACATCGGTTGATCCGGCCGAAACTGGGGAACTGCCCGGGATCCTTCACCTCGTGCGCAATTATCCAAATCCGTTCAACCCGGTGACGGCGATCGAGTTCAGGCTTGCACGGGCAGGTACAGTGACCGTCGCCATTTACGATTTGAACGGATCGCTGGTTGAACAGATCGTTGAGGGGGAATTCAGGGAAGGGCGGCACGTGGTTGAATGGAATGCCGGCCGGAGGGCGAGTGGTGTTTATGTAGCCCGGGTGAGTGCAGGCTCATCCGAGCAGACGATAAAACTGGTGTTGCTCAAATAGAAAACACGCCTGCCTACAGAGGTTGTGGTATCTCCATCCTTCAAGTGTACCTTATTCCTCAGTTCCAGGCGATACGGCCACCGATTGTTGAGGCAACTCACACAGGTGGTAGAGAAAATGATCTTCATGAAGTAGGGGGGGCGGAGAACTATACAAAAGGCGGGCCATGGTCCGCCTTTTCCCCCCCCCAATCTGTCTTCAGGCAGGGTGTCCGGGTCAATCCCGCGATGGAATCTTTTTTCGTCTCTAAGTGTTTATTATAATATAGGCAATCCCCGCACCGCTCCCGCTCTTTCGTATTCTCTCAATTCTAACCGGAGATTTCTGATGAGGAATGTCGCCTTCTTCGTGATGTTCATTATGTTGTTTGGAGCCAAAACGGCTCATGGCCAGATTCTTGCCCGATATACGTTTGATGACGGAACGGCTACCGATGTTACCGGAAACGGTCATGACGGCAGGCTGGTCGGAGCGCCATCACCGACTGACGGGATTTTAGGTCAGGCCTTGTGGTTTGATGGGATTGACGATCACATAGGGATTCCTACCAGTTCCGAGCTGTCGACAGAGACTGTCATGGTCTCATTCTGGCTCAATGTGGATGAAGTGCTTCCGGAAGACCAGGTGGTTGTCAACAAGCTTGTCTCGGGGGTCGGGTACCGGATCTCCGTTTCCAAAAACAGTGGTGCGGTTTCATTTCTTGTCTCGGGTACCTCCGGTCCCCGAACCAAGATCGCCTCCATGTTCCCGATTATTCCTGGTGAGTGGACACACATCATGGCGACCTATGATGGAGTGGAGCTGCGGCTTTTCCTTCATGGTTCACTGGCAGCTTCTTCCGTTGCGCCTGACATCGTTTTTTCCATTGACTCAAAGACCTTCCTGGGAAGCACCGGAAGGGGAAATTTTTTGCAGGGAGCGATGGACCATGTCACAATCGGCGAAGGGACTGTGCTTGTTTCTACTGCCTGCGAAGAGGCCCTGAATGTCTGGGATGAGGCAAGCGGCAAGTGCAGAGGGACATTCGCCGATGTTACCGACCTGCTTGGCGTGGGAGACCCGGGTCACCGGCACTTTGGAATCTCCGTGGTCGATGTCAACCACGACGGATGGGTCGATTTCTACTGGCCCAATGGAAATACCGATCCATTTGATCCACCCCCTCCATCGGGAGAATGTCCTGACCTGATACCACCGCCACCTTTCGATCCTCTGAACTACAATACGATGTACTTGAACAACGGCGATGGAACATTCACCGAAGATGTTGCACCGGACCTGGGGCTCAATGATCCCTGGAATGCTATGAGATCGGTCTGGGGAGACTACGATAACGACGGACGTCGGGACCTCTTCTCCCATAATTTCATCGTGAGCACGCTGTATCATGCTGTCCCGGGAGGTCCATTGGGAGTTATGTTCGAAGATGTCAATGCTTCGAGTGGAATCCAGGTCTGCGCCCAGAACGGGACCGGCGCGTCTTGGGTTGATCTCAACAACGACGGTCTCCTTGATCTGTATGCCTGCGAATGGGATGCGGACCGTCCGCCTGAACAGATGGTCAACTACATGTTCCTGAATGACGGGGACGGTACCTTTACTGATATCAGCGTTGAGGCAGGAATCTGGGTTCCTCAGAGTCCGGACAATGACAATCCGATGGGATTTGCATTTGGCGACTACGACAACGACGGTGATCAGGATTTCTTTGTTGCAAATTCCCCTCCGGCACCGACGCGCCTCTGGCGGAACGAGGGGGTGAATGGAAACGGGGTCCCCCAGTTTGTTGATGTGGCAGAAGAGGCAGGTGTTGCGGTCACGGATGATGCACAGCTCGGTTTTGGGGCATCCTGGGGGGACTACAACAATGACAACTTCCTTGATCTGATTTTTACCCGTAATCGGGACTCGCGGGTGTGGAGGAACAACGGGCCGGGAGGGGGTGGTGTCTGGACATTCACGGATGTGACGGGTGACTTTGGGTTATTTGATCTCGGAGGATTCCATGATGCGAACTTCGTCGACCTGGATAACGACGGGTGGCAGGACATTATCTTTGTGAACGTCGACAACCCGGATGGGCCGAACAGGGTTTTTATGAACAATGGGGACCCTGATGCGAACAATGACGTGACCTGGGCAGAAGTTGGGGCTCTCCTTGGGCTGGACTATCCGGATGGTGCAATCCGGGGGATTATCCCGGCCGATTACGACAATAATGGAACCCTCGATCTTGTCTACTGGGATCGCAACGGCGGTGCTTCCAATCGGGTCTACAGGAACGATGCCCGCGGAAACAACTGGATCCAGTTTGATCTCATCGGGACGGTAAGCAACATGGACGCGATCGGAGCGAGAATCAAAGTCAAAGCAGGGATCGTCCCGGATGAGCCGCCGGTGACTCAGACCCGTGAGGTTGTCGCCGGTGCAGGGTTCTTTGATGACATACCAAGGATTCAGACATTCGGGCTGGGCAAGGCTGTTGTAGCACAGATTGTTGAGATAGCATGGCCAAGCGGGCTGACGCAGTCGATCGGACCACTTCTGGCGAACCAGAGGTATGAGATTATTGAACCAGCAGCGCGCGTTACTGCGATACATGAGGACGTACCAACCGAAAACATGGAGTCATCAGCTTTGCTGGAACTCCGTCCGAACTACCCGAATCCGTTCAATCCTTCGACCACCATCCGTTACTCGCTTGGTGTCGACAGCCCGGTTTCGGTGAGGGTCTACAACATGGTGGGTCAGGAAGTCGCCACACTTGTGGATGGTTTCCAGAAAGCGGGTGAACAGTCCATCGCATGGCATGGCGTGAACAACTTCGGTCAGGCGGTTGCATCCGGCGTTTATTTCTACAAGATTCGGGCCGGCAGTGCCGTCATCACACAGAAGATGCTCTTCACCAAATAGCGGAGTCATCCATGCAGGGGGAAGTGGTTGAGGTTCGGTCACATTCCCCCGGCTGGTCTCCCGTTACCTTCCTGAGCCGCGCCAGTGGTTCCATTCTATGCTTCATTTCTATCCGCCATTGTCCTCCTGCGCCCTCCTGTCCTGTCGGTGAGTGGGATGGATCCTGGCAGGCCAATTGCTAATCCCGCAGGAAACAGCTATATTCGCTTTCCAGGTGCGTTTGAATGAGGTGGGGCCGGCCTCCAGGAAGCCCCTTCCTTATTGCGGGAGTAATTCAGTGGTAGAATGTCAGCTTCCCAAGCTGGACGTCGCGGGTTCGAGTCCCGTCTCCCGCTCTGACCATGTTAAGCGGTGGATTTCGACCTTCGTTGGGTTCACCTGACACCGGTTCTCCAGCCCGGAACTCTCGGGTTCATAATATTTTTTCCATTTCACCTCTCACCCCTTCCGTTCGGAATCTGCCGGGGTGAGGAATTCAACTTCTGTAAACACCCTTACTAACCATCCATAGGAGGAATTATGAGCATGAGGTATTGGACTACGTCAATGGCCGGTTGCGTTGCTGCGGCCTTCCTGGTTGCAGGTTGTGGTCAAACACAGGAAACGCAAACGGATGAGCTGGACGCAATGCGGGTTCAGATAGAAGATCAACAGCAACAGATCAGCAACCTTGAAATGACTCTGAGTGAGAAAGAAAGATCACTTGAACAGATACAGAGGGAAATGAGCGAGCCGAAAACACCGGCGGAACCCGAAGCCGTTGCTGAGGCGCCGCTGCTTCCGCCGGATGCGAAACCAGGAGAGTGCTATGCAAGGGTGTTCATCCCTCCAACATATGAAACAGTTGAAGAGGAACTCCTCGAAAAACAGGCTTCGGAGCGGGTTGAGATAGTACCAGCCACGTACGAATGGGTCGAGGAGACCGTCCTGGTCAAACAAGCTTCTTCAGAGATCGAACAGGTTCCTGCAAAATTTGAGTGGGTTGAGGAAGAGGTGATGGTCAAACCGGCCCACACGGAGTGGAAAAAAGGACGGGGACTGATTGAGAGGGTCGATAACACCACTGGTGAGATCATGTGTCTCGTTGAAGTTCCGGCCACATACAAGACTGTCAGGACGCAGGTGGTGTCTTCCCCTGCGACAACAAAAGAGGTCGTTATTCCTGCGGAATATCAGACCATAAAGGTCAAGAAAGAAGTCACGCCGGCGCGGGTGAATCGCGTCAACATACCTGCGGAATACAGCACAATCTCAAAGACGGTAATGGTTTCTGAAGGAAGACTTGAATGGCAGAGAGTTCTCTGCGAAACGAACATGACCCGTGACATGGTAAAGCAGCTTCAAATTGCATTAAGGGATGCCGGCCATAATCCCGGTCCGATCGACGGAGTTGTCGGGTCACTTACATTGGCGGCGACGAAGTCGTATCAGACCGAAAAAGGACTTGCGACCGGCGGCCTGACCTATGAGACCATTCGTAGCCTTGGAGTCAGGCTTTAGATTGCCGTCGTCAAGGACCATGAAAGGTAATCATTGACTTAGAATGAGGGAGCGTAATGTCAGAACAACTGCAGATGCTATTCGAATCGCTGAGAGCGTTCTGGGTACGGCTCGGAGAATTCCTCCCGCAACTCATTGGGGCACTCCTGATCTTTGTTGTAGGATGGATTATTGCGAAGGTCATCCGAAGCATTGTGACCAAGCTGTTGAAAACCGCAAAGGTCGACAGTTTTGCGGAGAAGGCCGGTATCGAAGGCTTTCTGTCAAAAGGAGGGGGAAAACTCACAACCATTTCGATTATTGGGACGATCGTATACTGGTTCATCATGTTCGGAGTGATCCTCGCTGTCCTCAACAGCCTGAATCTGACGATCGCAGCTGAGCTGTTCAACAGGATCGTACTGTACATTCCAAATGTCTTTGTTGCCGTTGTCGTTCTGGTTCTCGGCGCGATGTTGGCGACATTTGTTCAGGGAATTCTCCGCACGTTCCTGTCGAACACAGGATTCAGCGCACCCGAAATGGTCAGCAACATAGCCAGAGTAGTCATTCTTGTCTTCGTCGGCTTTGTTGCTCTGGAGCAACTTTCCATTGGTGGAGAGATCCTTGTGTCAGCCTTCCAGCTCGGCTTTGCAGCAGTCTGTCTTGCCCTGGCAATCGCGTTTGGCCTGGGTGGAAAAGACTGGGCAGCACGTATTCTTGCGAAGTTGGAATCTTCTTCGACGAAGAAGGACTAGCGAGGAAGTTCCATCGAGCATGGGACGCGGCGTTCAATCGTACGCGGAAATGGGGTTTCGTCAAAAAGAGAATGTGGTTGCTGGGTGAGGTGGCGGAAGATATTCTTCCGGAGGCACCGGATCTGACCGGGATGAGGCCCGAACACTGCATGCAATCTGCGATGGCAGAGAGGTCCGGCATCTCACCGAGCCTGTCATTCCTGCGATGATGCGCGGAGGTGAGATCATCAAGCTGGAGTGGACTGATATCGACTTCTAAAGAAGTAATCAGTTTCCGAACAGGCCGGATTTCTCTGTCAAGGGAAATCGCCCCAGGAGCAACGAGGGAATAATCGGTCCTTCACCTGCGTCGATGGTCCATCGATACTCCCATCAATCCGACCATGGTGTCAGGATGCCATGAAACGGCTCAGCGTTGAGCCCCCCTTCTCAGACTAATCAGATTGAAAATCCAACCCTGGTTTCGTATCTTGACGTCCAACGGATGTCATTGATTGCTGTCAATTCATCTTATCTTGTGTCCGTCGGGTAAGGGACCGTTCGAAAGCAGGTAAATTCAGCGGACGCTTAGCTCAGCTGGTTCAGAGCACCTGCCTTACAAGCAGGGGGTCAGAGGTTCGAATCCTCTAGCGTCCACTAAGCCGTCGGATCCCCGG
>JAOUDE010000407.1 GCA_029859455.1 Ignavibacteria bacterium
CCGTTCAATCCGTCGACCACCATCCGCTACTCGCTTGGTGTCGACAGTCCGGTTTCGGTCAGGGTCTACAACATGCTCGGGCAGGAAGTCGCCACACTCGTCGACGGCTTCCAGAAAGCCGGCGAGCAGTCTATCGCATGGCATGGTGTCAACAACCTCGGTCAGGCTGTTGCCTCCGGTCTGTATGTCTACAGGATTCAGGCCGGGAACACGGTCATGACCCAGAAGATGCTCTTCACCAAGTAGGCGGTCGGACCTCCGCTTCCCGGGCCCGCTGTGCTCCCGCATGGCGGGCCTTTCTTTCGATAGAAGGCGAGGATGAAAGGCCTGTGTCTTCATTTCAATCCATCTTTTCTTTATATATGATGCCATTCAGCTGAATTGATCCGAAGTTGTTTCATGATCAAACGACCAGGACACTATGTCCGTCCTTGC
The DNA here is from genome assembly GCA_029859455.1 of Ignavibacteria bacterium. Classification (GTDB taxonomy): domain Bacteria; phylum Bacteroidota; class Ignavibacteria; order UBA10030; family UBA6906; genus JAOUDE01. The sequence continues at coordinate 436 of JAOUDE010000407.1, forward strand.
TGCAATTGGTAAGACAAGGCTCCTCCAGCTCCGGCATATCGTCCCGGAGGGAAGCGCCGATCTGTTTCTCAAGCTGGAATACGAGAATCCGACTTTCAGTATGAAGGACCGGATGGCGCTTGCGATGATCGAGGCGGCGGAGGCGGACCGACGGCTCAGGCCGGGTGGCTCGGTTGTGGAATATACAGGCGGAAGCACCGGCGTCTCCCTTGCCTTCGTCTGTGCGGCAAAGCACTATCCGATTCACATTGTGACATCGGAGGCGGCCAGCAGAGAAAAGCGCGACCATATGGCGGCGCTGGGAGCCCGCCTCACGGTCCTCCAGGCTCCCGGCGGAGAGACCACCAGGGAACTGGTTCTCGAAATGATCGAAACGGCACGATCACTCGCTGCTGTCCCCGGGGCGTTCTGGACTGACCAGTTGAACAATGCGGATGTTCTGCCTGCTTATGAACGAATGGGTGCGGAGATTTTGAAGCAGGTGAACGGAACAATCGATGCGTTTGTCCAGAGTGTCGGCACGTCGGGCTCGCTGCGCGGAATCTCGACCACCCTGCGCCGGGAGAGCAACGCAACGCGGATCATCGCCGTCGAACCGGAGGAATCGGCCGTGCTATCGGGGAGGAAGCCCGGCTCACATATGATCGAGGGAACCGGCGCCGGATTTGTGGTTCCGCTGTGGCAGGAGGGGCTGGTTGATGAAATCCAGACTGTTTCCAGTCATGAAGCAATGGAGACGGCGCGGCGCCTGGCACTTGAAGAGGGAGTGTTCGCGGGAACCTCCACGGGAGGGAACGTGGCGGTCGCCCTTCGTCTCGCGGAACAACTCGGCCCCGGGAAGAACGTGGTTACGATTGCGGTCGACTCAGGGATGAAGTACCTCAGCACACCGCTGTACGGAGAAGGATGAAATCAGAGGACAGGGGTCAGTGGCCGAGAACAGCTGCGGCATATCCCGCAAAATGGTTCAATCACCTGATGACCAAATGATCGAATTCCCTTCTTTCGGGGCCAAGGAGTCCTGAGAGCACACGGGAATGGCTCATCCCCCCCTGCCTCCTCCGCCCGGCTTCCCCCTGCCGGGAGCTCTCCCCGTACGGGACCCGCCGGAACGGCTTCGGCGCCCCTGAGGCCGGGAGCGGCGTTTCCTTGGTTCCGCTACTCCCTCGGCAAGCGGAGGAAGTGGAGTGAGCAGATCTTCCTCAGGTACGATCGCACCCAGGCTCCTGCCGATGAACGTTTCAATCTCAGGAATGGCATACGCCTCCGTTTCCGTAGCGAAGCAGACAGAGGTCCCGGTAGCCCCTGCACGTCCGGTCCGTCCGATCCGGTGGACATAATCCTGCGGATCGAGCGGGAGGGCGTAGTTGACTACATGACTGACGTTGTCGATGTGCAATCCCCGCGCGGCGACATCGGTCGCGACAAGCACCTTCAACCGTCCGTTCCGGAATGCCTCAAGTCTTTTCACTCGCTGTTCCTGCGACACATCGCCTGAAAGGAGACCACACTGGATTCCACGGGAGGCGAGTTTGTCTTTCAGAAACTGGGTTTCATCCCTCCGGTTCGCAAAGACCATCACCCTCTCCCAGTCCCGCTTGATGATCAGGTTGCAAAGAAGCGTGAATTTCTCATCATCGGTCACCGTATACACCACCTGATCGATGGCTGCGAGTGTCATTTCCTCCGGAGGAGTCACATCGATGTGAACCGGGTTCCGCGTCCAGGATGCGGCAAGACGATTCACGTCCGGAGTCAGCGTCGCACTGAAGAACAATGTTTGCCGCGTCCCCTTCA
>JAOUDE010000408.1 GCA_029859455.1 Ignavibacteria bacterium
GATCATTTTCATAGAACAGCCGCAGATCATCCACGCCATACCGCAGGGCGGCAATCCGCTCGATCCCCATCCCGAATGCATATCCGGTATATACTTCAGGGTCGTAGCCAACCGCCTCGAACACCTTCGGGTCCACCATCCCGCATCCCAGGATTTCGAGCCAACCGGCCGACTTGCACATTCTGCACCCCTTCCCGCCGCAGATGAAGCAGCTGATGTAAATATCGGCACTTGGCTCCGTGAAGGGAAAAAAAGTTGGCCGGAATTTGTAGCGAATGTCAGATCCATAGAACTGTTTTATGAACGAGACGAGCGTGCCCTTTAGTTCACTGAAGGTCACTCCCTCTGCGACATAGAGACCTTCGACCTGGTGGAAAATGCAGAGGCTCCGGGGACTGACCGCTTCGTTCCTGTATACTTTTCCCGGAATCAGAACTCTGACAGGAGGCTTCTGAGACTCCATGACGCGGATTTGCATCGGCGATGTATGGGTCCTCAGGAGAGCCTCATGGCTCAGAAAAAAGGTGTCCTGCATGTCCCTGGCCGGGTGATCAGGAGGAAAATTGAGCGCTTCGAAATTGTGATAGTCGTCCTCTATCTCCGGACCGTTGGCCGTGGCGAATCCCATCGATCTGAAAATCGCCTCGATTTCCTCCAGAGTCTGGATCAGAGGATGCTTGCTGCCGATGTGGCCCATTCTTCCCGGAAGGGTGATATCGACAACCTTCTCCGCCTTCGGGGCCGTCGAGAGAGAGCGACCTCTTGCGTCGACCATGTTCTTGATCTCGTCACGAAGGGTGTTCAGGAGCTGACCCGCGCGGGGACGTTCCTGGGGCGGAAGGGAGGCGAGCTTCTGAAACAAAGAAGGGATGAGCCCCTTCCGTGACAGATACCGAAGACGTACTTCGTCCAGTTCTGACGGCGAAGATACCTTTTCAAGCTCTTCGACCGCACGGCTTCGGATTTCGTCAATATCCGGTTGCATCAGCAGGGAGTGTAGTGAAACAATACGTCCGCCCCCCTCCCGCCGGTAATGGCCGAGACAGAAGAGGAGCGGACATCTCGTATGCTACGATTGTGCGAATTTTACAACTTCGGCAAACGCGGCGGGATCGTTTGCGGCGAGATCGGCCAGAACCTTGCGGTTGATGTCGACCTCTTTCTGGTTCAGGCCGCTGATCAGCCGCGAGTACGTGGTTCCGTTGAGTCTGGCACCGGCGTTGATCCGGGTGATCCAGAGCTGTCGGATTGTTCTCTTTTTTGTCCGGCGGTCGCGATAGGCATGCTGAAGTCCTTTTTCAACATGATGCTTCGCAACGGTCAGGACTTTGCTTCTCGCACCCCAGTAGCCTTTCGCCTGCTTCATGACTCGCTTGCGACGGCGGTGGGAGGCAACTTTGTTCTGTGAACGTGGCATCGTTGCTCTTGTCCTTTGTTGTCAACGTCATTGAAACTGTGAATTAAGCTTGCAGCATGTCACGGATCGCTTTTTCGTTTCCGGGCGATACCATTCCACCCTTCCGAAGCTTCCGTTTCCTTTTTCTGGATTTTGATGTAAGGATGTGACTCCGGTAGGCAGACGCGCGTTTCACTTTCCCGCTCGCTGTCAGCTTGAACCGCTTTTTCACACCGCTTCTGCTCTTCATCTTTGGCATATGATCCTATCCTTTAACGGTAGATTCTTTGTTCGCGTCCTTCTTGGCGGACTCTGCTTCGTTCTTTTCGTCTGCCTTCTTTTCCTTCTTTCGCTTCCTGTCCGGGATAAGAAGCATGACCATGCTCCGCCCTTCCATCTTGGGCGTCTGATCGACCCGGGCGACATCCGCCAACTGTTCCGAGAGTTTGTCGAGCAGTATCTGTCCCGGTTCCACACGGGTGATCTGCCTTCCGCGAAACATCACGGTTGCCTTGACCTTGTGGCCGTCCAGGAGAAACTTTCGAGCGTGTCTCGCTTTAAAGTCGAAATCGTGTGTATCGGTGTTGGGATGAAAGCGCAATTCCTTGAGGACGGACACATGCTGATTCTTCTTTTGGAATTTGTCTTTCTTCGCCAACTCGTACTTGTATTTGCCGAGACTGATGATCTTGCACACAGGCGGTTTGGCCTTTGGTACAATCTCGACCAGGTCAGCTCCTCTCTCACCGGCAATTCGTATGCCTTCTGCCGGGGTCATTACTCCGAGCTGTCCGCCGTGCTGATCGATCACTCGAACCTCTGATGCACGGATG
>JAOUDE010000409.1 GCA_029859455.1 Ignavibacteria bacterium
TCGCCTCGGTGATCGTCGTCCTCTTCGGCGTACCGTTTTCATCGATCAAGCGCCGGGGAGGCGTCGGCGTCCAGCTCGGGATCAGCCTTCTGATCTGTTTCATCTATCTGATCGTGATGAAAGTATCACAGGTCTTCGGTTACAACGGCGACGTGGACCCTTTGCTCACAGCGTGGCTCGCCAATATCCTTTTTGCGTGCGGCGCGGTGGTGGTGATTCTGAAGGTGAGGAAATAAGGGGGAGGGAGCTAAACCCGAATACGGAAACAAATTCGAAATCCGAATGTCGAAATACGAGACAAATTCGAAATCCGAATATCGAAAACCGAAACGTCGGGTCTTCCTGCTTAGAACTTCAGCATGATCTCCAGGGCCGGATAGCTTACATAAGCCGGTCCGTCCATTGCTTTCTTGAAACCGACCCCCGCGTCGATCTGCTTGTTGTAGGAACTCGCTGTCCAGGCAGCGTCCGCTGAGCTGAGGAGATGGGTCACTACCGCGATCGTGACCGCGGTGCTGGAGGTACTGTAGTAGTCGTTCGCTTTCCCGCGTTCGCCCGAGTAATAGGTAAACTGCGTTCCCCCGGCATTCAGTTTGGCGTCGATGGCAGGATAGGTTGTGAGCGACGGATCGGCATCGGCCCACCCCTGATAATACTGCTGGTATTTCCCGATCAACTCATAATACTGCTGTTCGCCGAACGCGGGAAGTGTATGCGAATACCAGTTGCCGAGGTCGCGCTCCAACGCATTCAACGCAGCCCAATTGACATCCATATCGCCGACGAGAACTCCCTGATGCTGTGTCAGATCGACTCCCGGGTTGATGCTGGTAGCATGATCCAGGGTCCACTCAGCGTATTGTCGCACATTCCAGTTCTGGTTCGCATACCCCTCGAACCTCTTCGTCTGGTCATCCCCTTTCTGGTTCTGCGTGTATGCCACCGTCCATGCCGTCACACTGACAGCGAAGAACGCCGCTGCTTTCCAGTAACTCTCTGCATACAGTTCGCCTGATCCCGGGATCAGCAGGGACATACCGGCAGCCAGCCACGGAGACTTCCTGTCAGGAACCAGGGAGGTTTCACCTTCTGTATCCTGCTCCATGAAGGCCATCGACGTCGGACCGAAGAAATCGACCTGAATATTACCAGTCAGCGGAACAGGCTGGTCCGTCATGACAGGAGCACTGGTTCCATCTCCAGCATAGGCGCCGGAAGCAAAGCATCCCAGGCAGCAGAAGAGTCCGAACATCCTGTATCCGATCATCTCACATTCCCCGTAGTCAGACAGATCATTTTAGTCGATGTCAAAGTCAAACAGAATACCGAAGTGGAAATTCCACTCCTCCCCATATCTCACCGTCGTATTTCGTGAGGCGATGAACTGAGTAAACGTGTCGAATCCATACGTTGCACTGAAGAAAATCCGGGTCGGAAATGAATAAAATGAAAACGATTCCAGCCGCAGTTCCGCGCCGGCGTCAGCTTTCATATCCTTGAGTGCCGGAATATCGCCCGTCCAGGCATCACCGTAGTCTACAAACACAGAGGCGTAGAGTTTGTCGAAGTAGAAATTAAACACCCTCAGGTCGATCTGGTTCAACAGTGGAAACCGATAATTCAGTCCGATGATCCCGAACTCATTGCCGCCCAGCGAGTAGAACGGGTACCCGCGCATACCCGGCAAACCGCCGGCATAGAAGTCAAAAAAATTGTCGACCGCAGAGCCAAGGATCGAGCCTCCGCGGAACCAGAGGGTCACCGTCTGGTTCTCGAAAAAGAACGGGAGGTATTCCTTCCAGCGAAGCTCGACGCGGGGAAAGTCAACATCCTTGTAGACCGGGGAAAGTCCTCCCGATGAGTTGATCGTATATTCCCCGTCCCCGTTGAATTTGTTGAACTCCATGTCGACACGAAGGGAGAGCTTCCGGCCGACCGGATTGATGGAACTCGTCCGTGATGGAACGATCGCCTTGTGGCTGAACGTCAGCGCCAGATCATTCCCGATCAGATACAGATCGCTTGAAGAAGGAACCAGCTGACCGGTCTCCGGCAGAAGGAAGCTCTCGAGTACCGACGTATACCGGCTGTGGATATAGCGGAATTCGACGGTTGTGAACCGCGAAAAGATCGGATGATTGAGAACGAAATCGAATTCAAGAAGATCGTAGAGAACCTCCACCGGCACGGTATCGACACCGAGCGTCAGAAAATTATC
>JAOUDE010000411.1 GCA_029859455.1 Ignavibacteria bacterium
TTTCCTGTCTACAAAGTGGATTTCCAGGATCCAGTGCCGCTGATTGCCGTCGGCATCCGGAAGGAACATATCGTTGTGATTCTCCGGATGGATATACAGTCCGTAATTCTTCGGCTCCAGTTTTTCGTGGGGGAACCGCCCGATGAGGTGACCTGCCAGCGGACCTCCGTATTCCCACCCGTAGGTCCCGGCCACCTCACAGACGTGTTGATAGAACTCCGCCCCGGTCAGTTTCCTCTGTGTGCTGAACCATTCCTTCGTAGCGTGCCAGGCATGCTCAATATCATGCTGCAGTTTCAGTTTCGCGGGGTCGTTCCCCAGGACGAACGTCCGTCCGAAGTCAGCTTCCCAATCCTCGAAGACAGGTCCGAAGTCAAGAAAGAGGATGTCGTCTTTCTTCAGTATCAAATCAGGCGGGTTGTCGTCGTACGGTCTCAGTGTGTTGGCCCCGGCTCGCACGATTCTTTTGTGCCAGTATTTCTCCACCCCAAACAGTTCCCGCGCCAGCGCATATATTTCTTCATTGAGCTGCTGCTCAGATTTCCCTCCGGCGATCAGCCCGCGCGATTCGATTGTCCGGAACAGCTGAAGCGCCTTCGCCTCAGCGTCGTTGAGCTTCTCTATCGTTGATGTCATTGTCGTTCGAGTCGTTGTGTAGGAGTACTTCCCAGAAGATGTTCATGGCGCCTAGTTTGTTTGGGCTTCGTGTGTGACAGGATCTTCCGGTCTCATGCAGCCGGAACGGCCTGACGGCCTTGCGTCCACCAGCGCGTTCATCATGAGGGCGTTGAGCCGTGGTGGTTCACTCTTCAGCTTCGGGATCTGAAAACCACGTGTCCCGGAAGATTTTCCATTCTCCATCAACCTTCTTCCAGACCAGCAGATAGGTTCCGGTCGTCTTCCACTTACCCGCTGCGTGGGCAAAATACCCGGTTCCCTGTTCCACGAGCAGATCTTCGTTTCCCCAGAGACCTGTCGTGGTGAAGCCCCCGGTAACACTGTCTCTCACCCAGCCGTCGAAAACCCTGACGATACTCTCCCGGCCAATGGTTGAGGGCTTTCCGTCGTGGAAAATCTCTGCATCTTCGGCATAAAGATTCCCGAATGCAACCCTGTCTCCGTTCGCCATGGCGTCTTCATAAGCCCTCAGACGAGACGCTATTTCACCCTTTGCCCATTCGAGATCGAACTCAGCCATGTCGTTCATCGGCTGATGACAGCCGGCGAGACTCATTATCAGGGAGAGAAGCAAACTGATATTCAGTGATCGTGCGGGTACGTTCATGGAATTTCCAGTCGGTTATTCTGGTCCGGTTTCGTTCAAGAGAGACGGGGTGCCCGTCGGCATATGAAATGGCGGCGTGGTGGTTGTGCGCCGCTGGTACACTTTCACGGAGCGACGATGGAATCGGGGCCTGCAGACTTCCAAACATGGCACTGACACCTGTCGAGCGAGAACGCGAATTCCGCGACCACGCCGTGCCTGCTGTTTGAAGCTGTGAGTAGAACCGGTTCCTGGAATGTCGTGAAAAAGTCTTTCTCCGCGTCGGTCAGGACAATATATTCACCGGGCAGAAGATACATAGGCCGCGCGGAGGATGAATCCTCGCGCATCACAAGGCCTGAATGCTTCAGTGAAGTAACGGTGTTCAGGGAGTCGATCGGTTGATGATCGGAATCGACTATCACAACCGTAATCGTCTTGAATTCGGCAGTGCAGACACAGTCGTCCGTAAGGGGGGTACAGGAAACGATCAATACTGCCGAAAGGAACCCGCCGACAAAGAGCTGAATCGGTTTCATGGCTCAGGATTCCCCGACCTTGTGGTTTCCTTTGCGGCCCCTGCCTCAAAGCTCTATTGAAGTTCCGACCCATTTCTTCAGTATTGCTGTGCTGGACAGCACCTTTCCGGGAACTTCGTAGTATGGCATCCGGCCATGTTTTCTGGCTCCGGCTTTCAGAAAAGCCCCCTCGTTGTCCGTTCCGGCTTTCAGGAAGAGTTTTCCGGCTGAATCGACGAAATGAATCTATCAGATAGCCAAAGCATGCAATCATCAATAAGACGCCCAGAACCCTTGGAAGGAACTGGGCGACACCAATTCCTTGTGCGTGCAGATCAAGAAAGAACATCACTTGAGCCTGCAAGCCTTGCGGTCTTTTGGATTGAGTTCGTTTCTTCTTTGGAAGTCATTGTTTTCTTGTCCTCTCGGA
>JAOUDE010000410.1 GCA_029859455.1 Ignavibacteria bacterium
GATGCGATTGCCTCATACTTCGCGGACCATCAGGCAGAGTTCACCCTCGCAGAAGATGTCGCCCTCGTCAGTTACGCCCGTTTCGACGACCGGGGCGCCGCCAACAGGTTCCGCTCAGGCATTGTGCGAGGAAGCACCTGGACCCAGGCAACGGAAGATCTCCTGACCGACACCCTCCTCATTCCCCACCTGAAACAGCTTACGACCCGGGAGTATGTCACGAGGCCGACTCTGTTCCCCGAAGAGCTGTGGAAGATTGCCAGGACTCTCAACCCTCCGGGAGTTTCTTTCGTTGTCAATACAGAATCAGGCTACTATGTTCTCTACCTTCACGATTTCCGCCGACAGGGAGCCACCGCCGACCTGCCGTATGTGGCAGAGGAAATACACGGCCGCCTCCTGATTCAATCCAGGCGCGAACGTCATGAGGAACTGCTGAGAACGCTCAGGTCACGGTTTCCTGTCGAAGTCCGGTTTGGCTCCGCCATGGAGGACACAGCCGGTGGGGAGGATCGATTTTGAAACTGTCACACACCATACTGCTCTTCTTCCTTATGCTCGTTGCCCGGGACCTCGGGCCCGCGCAGTCCCTCGACCGGATTGTTGGCGTGGTCGACAGAGAGATCATCCTTGAATCGGAGCTGGACGCTCAGGTTCAGTTCTTCGTTTTCAACAACCGGGTCGATGCTTCGACTCCCGGGCTGAAGGAACAGGTTCTCGATGTCATGATCAACGAGAAGCTCCTCGTGGCAAAAGCGATCGAGGACAGCGTCACGGTCGGCGATGAGGAGGTACAGCAACGCCTCGACCAACTGATCCAGCAGCGGATCCAACAGGTAGGATCCGAAGCCCGGCTGGAGGAATTGTATGGAATGCCGATCAGCAAGATCAAGAGGGAGTTCCGCGACCAGATGAGGAAGAACCTCCTCTCAGAGCGTCTCCAGCAACAACGGTTCGCCGTCACCCGTATTGCACGACGAGAAGTTGAGGAATTCTTTCGGCTTTATAAGGACTCGCTGGGTATCGTGCCCGAGCAGGTCGACCTGGCACACATCGCCATCAAACTGAAACCCGGCGCCGGTGCCTCCGCTGCCGCTGTCGCCAAAGCAAACGCCCTGCGCGACAGCCTGATCCAGGGAGCTGATTTTGCTGACCTCGCCCTGCGGCACTCCCAGGATCCCGGGTCATCATCACGCGGCGGAGACCTCGGGTTCGTTCGACGCGGACAGTTTGTCAAGGAATTCGAAACTGCCGTGTTTGCACTCGCCGAGGGAGAGATCTCGGAGCCGGTTGAAACAGAGTTCGGTCTTCATGTAATCGAGCTGCTGGAACGGCGCGGGGACGCTGTTCATCCGCGCCATATTCTCATCCGGATCGACAAAACAGAATCGGACCGCGACACGATTATTACGATGCTGGATTCCCTCAGGACGCGCGCTTTGCGCGGAGACGATTTCGCTCTCCTCGCCAAGCAGTACTCGGAATACAAGGAGACGGCATTGATCGGCGGCAGTCTCGGCATTACCGAGGTGAACAATGTCGACCAGAGTATTCTCCCGGCTATCACCGGCCTCCAGGGGGGTGAGATCGGCCAGCCGACACCCCTTACGATTCCCGGGTTCGACGGATACCATATTGTCCTCGTCAGGAGCCGGATCCCTGAGCATCTTCCCAGCCTGGAGCAGGACTACGACCGGATCGAAACACTCGCCCTCAACCTGAAACGAAGCCAGGAGTATTCCGCCTGGCTTGAAGAGTTGAGAACCAGCATCTACTGGGAATCACGCCTGTAGGAGAATGCATTGACCACGAAGCAACCGAAACAAAGTGACACCGAAGCAGCCCGACAACTCGCGCAATCCTATGATGCACTCAGGAAAGAGATAGCCCGTGTGATCATCGGGCAGGAGGTGATTGTTGAGCATCTCCTGATCTCTCTGCTCGCACGGGGGCACTGTCTGCTTGTCGGGGTCCCGGGACTCGCGAAGACTCTCCTCATCAGGACGCTGGCGGAGGTGCTTGACCTCACCTTCAAGAGAATTCAGTTCACGCCCGACTTAATGCCAAGCGACATTACCGGGACGGAGATCATCGAAGAGAACATGACCACCGGGTCAAAGTCCTTCAAGTTTGTCCGTGGCCCGGTCTTTGCCAATATTGTCCTGGCGGACGAAATCAACCGGACCCCACCGAAGACCCAGGCTGCGCTCCT
>JAOUDE010000412.1 GCA_029859455.1 Ignavibacteria bacterium
GACGCTTTGTTCGCTTCGATGATGTTCAGGACAGGAATATTCCGTCCCGACCGGGCAACATTCTGATCGGTTGCCGGTGTCAGCAGCAGCGTCTTCGATGCGGCGATTTTCAATGCACTCATCACTTCCACCATCTTCTTCGTCTTCGGCTCTTCAAAGCTGAAGTCTTCAACGATCAGAATGCCGCCTTCCTTTGCCCGGAGAGACAGGGCCGACTTCCTTGCAAGCCGGTGCATCTTTCTGGGAAGCTTCGAGGTGTAATCTCTCGGCTTCGGCCCGAAAATCGAACCGCCGCCCGGCATCAGGGGGGACCGTCGTGATCCCTGCCTCGCCATTCCTGTGTGTTTCTGCTTGAACGGCTTTTTTCCGCCACCGCGGACCTCGGAACGGGTTTTGACTTTCGCTGTTCCCTGCCGCTGATTACCCAGATATGCACGAACAGCCAGATACATGGCATGCTCGTTCGGTTGAATACCGAAGATCTCATCGGAGAGCTTGACCTTCTCTCCTGTCGGTGTTCCGTCTGTCTTGAGAATATCGAGTTCCATACGATTCCTACTGGCCGAGAGCCCGTTTCTTGTGGATTTCAAGCAGTCCGTTGACGGCCCCCGGGACCGACCCCTTGACGAGGAGCAGGTTGGAGTCCGCTATAACGCCGACCACCTTGAGGTTCTGTACTGTTACCCGGTCTCCGCCCATCCGTCCTGCCATCCGCTGGCCCTTGAAGACTCTCGATGGATACGATGATGCGCCGATCGAACCGGGAGCACGCTCACGGTCACTCTGCCCATGGGTCCGGAACCCGCCACCAAAATGGTGCCGCTTCACAACGCCCTGAAAGCCGTGCCCCTTGGAAGTACCGACGATCGAGACAACATCCCCTTTTGCGAAGACGCTGTCGACCTTGATTTCCTGTCCGGGCTGGACTTCGAGACCGCCGTTTGACCGGAATTCTCTGAGAAAACGTAGCGGCTTCACCTTGGCAGCGGCGAAATGCCCCTGAAGCGGCTTCTTCACCAGGCGCTCACGCTTCTGTTCGAAACCGAGCTGGACGGCACTATAGCCGTCTCTGTCCTGAGTGCGGACCTGCGTTACATAGCAGGGGCCTGCCTCAATAACCGTACAGGGGATCACTTCTCCCTGTTCATCGAAGATGCTGGTCATCCCCAGCTTCTTCCCTAGCAATCCTGTCATAGTCGGATCCATGAATGACGGCGACTGTGCACGGAGTATCCGCGATACAATACGGTCCCCGCGCTCCATCCCGGCCGTAAGGCCGGAATGCAGTCACACCTCTGAAATGAGCTGAACTAAACTTTAATTTCCACGTCGACTCCCGCGGGCAAATCGAGCTTCATCAGGGAATCGACCGTGCGGCTTGACGAGTTGAGAATATCGATCAGACGTTTGTGAGAACGCGTCTCGAATTGCTCCCTCGACTTCTTGTCCACATGGGGTGATCGAAGCACAGTATAGACCGTACGCTTCGTGGGTAACGGAATCGGGCCAGAGACCACAGCGCCTGTCGACTTGACAGTCTTGATGATTTTTTCCGCAGACTTGTCAATCAGGTTATGATCGTACGATTTGAGTTTGATCCGTATTTTCTGGCCGGCCACGTTGCTTTTCACTCCGTATAGGTTCTGTTAATTACTCAACGATTTTTGTCACAACGCCTGCACCGACCGTATGGCCTCCCTCACGAATCGCGAAGCGGAGACCCTCTTCCATGGCGATCGGAGCGATCAGCTCAACCGACATGCCGTCAACGTTATCACCGGGCATGACCATTTCAGTCGCTGCCGGAAGCGTCGACACACCGGTCACGTCCGTTGTTCTGAAGTAAAACTGCGGACGGTATCCGGTGAAGAACGGTGTGTGCCGCCCACCTTCGTCCTTTTTGAGGACGTAGACCTGGGCACTGAATTTCTTGTGAGGCGTGATGGTTCCCGGCTTGGCGATGACCATTCCGCGCTCCAGCTCTTTCTTGTCGACGCCGCGGAGGAGGAGTCCGGCATTATCACCCGCCACCACCTCATCCAGCTCTTTCCGGAACATCTCTGCGCCGGTGATGACAGTCTTCTTGTGGGCACCGAGTCCGATCAGCTCGACTTCATCGCCGACCTTCGCCTTGCCACGCTCGACACGGCCGGTACCGACCGTACCGCGACCGGTGATGGAGAAAACGTCTTCGACGGACATCAGGA
>JAOUDE010000093.1 GCA_029859455.1 Ignavibacteria bacterium
CCACCAGGTATCATTCGTCGGATTCAACGCCCATCAGCGGGAAAAATCCGCAATCTTGAAGAGGATACAGTATGATCTTAGGAAGGGTTACAGACGAGGGATATCGCTCAAACTATGGAAAAGGAGCTACCCCCTTCGGGCAGATGGAGTCGATCGCTTGAAATTGCGATCAGAATGGGCAAAGGAGGCAATTTCCAGACGTGTGTGGAGTGCAAGTTTCTCGAGGATGTTGTGAACGTGGCTTTTGACCGTATCGATGGATAAACAAAGGCGCTCGGCAATCTCCTTGTTGCTGAGTCCCTCATCTGCTATCAATACAACCACCTCACGTTCCCGGCTGGTCATCTTTACCGAGGCAAATGGATTTCTCTTTTCTTTGCGCATCGCGTTCTCAACAATCTGAGAAAACAACGACCCTGTGAGTACGGTAGGCAGCACATTTTCCCCCTTGGCGACCATCCGGATCGTTCTCAGAAGATCATCAAAGGTCGCATCCTTGAGGATAAATCCGGACACACCAGCCTCGACGTACAGGGCAAGATCCTCCTGGAGCGGCAGAAGATCCATACCAATCACTCTGGCCAATGGGACACTCTTTCTGAACAGATCCACCATCCGGATGCTGTTTTGATTTGGGAGCCCCAGATCCAGAAGGATGATATGGGGTTTCATCTTCTTCGCTGCTGTAATCGCATGACTATTTCCGGCGGAAGGCACTACCATGAAGCCCTCCTGTTCCCTCAGCATCGACATCAATCCGTCCCGCAGAAGACGATTATCTTCGACAAGAAGGATATGGGTACTTTTCACTTTGGTAACCAAACTCGGATCCTTTCTGTCATCTGTGGGATTGGCCAATAAGATATGAACTCACAATAAGACGTTCAAGCAAACGTGTATCGTGGGAGGTGGTACCGGAACGCCCACTCTACCTACCGGCTGTCGGAAGGGGGGGGCGGCGACGCCCACCCGCAGACTTGCCTTTGCCAGTTCAGAACAATACTTTACCTTTTGAATTCAGAGTCGAACAAGAAACCTTCCAGGACAACATTCCCTCCTGACCGGAAATGAAAACCTGTATTGCGCTCCTCAGAGGAATCAATGTTGGCGGAAGGAATCTGTTGCCGATGAAGGAACTCGTCTCTATTCTCGAAGGACTCGGTGCAGAAACCGTCCGAACCTACATTCAAAGCGGCAACGTCGTGTTCCGTTCTCCAGCGGCAAACCTGAGACGCTTTCCTGAGGGCATAACAGCCGAAATCCACAAGCGCCATCGCTTCGAACCCTCCGTCCTCCTCCTGGAGCGAAAGGCATTCGAAAAGGCAATATCGATGAATCCGTTCACTGATGCGGAACCTGAACCGAAGACCCTGCACCTTGGCTTTCTTGCTTCTGCTCCTTCAAGTCCCGATCTGAAATCACTCGAACGTCTCAGGGCAAAGAATGAGCGCTTTCGCCTGCGCGGGAAGATTCTCTACCTGCATACACCTGACGGTCTGGGCAGGTCAAAACTCGCGGCAGGGTCGGAAAGACTGCTCGGCGTGCCAATGACCGCCCGCAACTGGCGGACTGTCATGAAGATCAGGGAAATGGCGAACGAGGTTGAGTGCAGGAGCTGACTGCCGGCAGGTTCGTATGATCCCACATTTTCCTGAAGGAGCATCTCCATGAAAAACAACATTGTCTGGGTCGACATCCCGGTTGTGAACCTCGAGCGTTCCATCAGCTTCTATTCCGCGATCCTCGGAGTTCCCGTTGCCACGGAAGGCGGGGACGGGTTTACCATCGGACTCTTCCCGCACACTGAAGAGGAAGTCGGGGGTTGCCTCTACACACCGGGCGAGGATAATTCCCCGTCCCGGAAAGGTCCGCTGATTTATCTCAATGCGGAAGGTCGTCTTGCGGAGGCGGTCAGAGCGGCGGGAGCAAACGGCGGTCAGGTCCTCGAACCCGTGCATTCAATCGGCCCGCACGGGTTCCGGGCTATCATACTTGACAGCGAGGGAAACCGGCTCGCGCTTCACTCGGAGACCGAGTGAGGACACAACACACGGATCGATTCAACTCAACAGCGAATAGCTGACGAGAATCTTCCCGTCGTCCCGCCATCTGATCCATCCCTTCCCAAGCATCCGGAGGTCGTCATCGACCAGCCTCACTTCCGCCCATTGATCAGCGACTCTGATCGGCACGAGAAATGAAAACTCCGTCATCACGGGACTCGCATGCGTGAGCGGCTTGACCCGAACCGAGGCAACAAGGGCGATCAGAGCGGCGGTTACACCGTAACCGAACACGATCGCCCCCCCTGCCAGCCCCTGATTCTTCCCTGCGCCGGTCACGCCGGCGAAAGCCATTCCGATAATAAGAAAGACGACTGTTGCCAGAAGCACGAACAGAATATTGCGTGGCTTGAACGCACCTGCCATTGGGCTTCCTGTTCCATTATTGAGAAGATTGTGGTTTGCGGTGGAGAACGGTCACTGAAAAGAGCGGAAGTCGCCAAGGAAAGTCAGGGACATCAGTTGCCGAAACCCACCCGCGCAATCCGCTCTCCCTGTGGATACTTCATTCCGGTTTCTGCTTCAAGGACGATACCCCTGTCCTGAAGGATCATGACAATGTCGGAACCGCCGAACAGGAAGTAGCCGAGTTCTTCTCCCTTCCGGAGAAAAGCCCCCTCCTCGGGGGTCAGGTTGACGGAGGAAATCAGCGACATGCCGTCTCCGACGGGACAGCGGTCAGCTCCGGGTCTGTTCATACTCACTTGTTCGTCTGAAAAAAACGAGTAGTCGGGTACGCAAGTTCAATATCTCCCGCCTTTGCAAACATCTCGAGCGTCGCCTCCCATATCTTCTGCTCACTGCCTCTCCGCTCCCTCGGGTTGACGAGATACCGTATGGTGAGAAGCACACCGCTGTCCTTGACGGTCGTGTAGACAATCGGCGTGAGTGCCCCGTAGAAAATGAAATACTTCTCAGCGGCCCGCCGCATCTGCTCCTGTGCTCCCTCGGAGAACTGCTTAACGTTCTCGTGCGAGATCGTTTCCAGAATCTCCTTCGCTTTCCTCCAGTTGCTCTCAAACGTCACCAGGACAGGGATCTCATGCCAGATGTATTCGAATCCGATGTGATAATTCGCGAGAGGATCCCTCAATACCTTGCTGTTCGGCACGTGGACAATCCTGCCCGTGCTCTGATCGGCATCCACCCAGTTACCTATCTCCACGAGGCTGAACTGGAAAATCCGTATGTCGATCACATCCCCAGCAGTATCGCCGATCTGGATCCGGTCCCCCACTTTGAACGGCTTGCGGGAAACGATGAACACCCAACCGGCAATGTTGGCAATGGTATCATGCAACGCGATCGCTATCCCCGCGCTTGCAAGACCGAGGAAGGTCGTCAGTGAGGCAATCCCCTGCAGCCAGATCGGACCGATCAGGACGATCAGCAGCAGCGTGTAGGTGTAAAGAGCAGCCCGGCGGGACCGATACACAATCTTTGCATCGGCGATCCGCTTCTTCATGATCTGGTTCACGATCAGCCTGCCGAGCGTAAGGAGAAGGAAGATGCCGGTTGAAAGAGCGAGCTTCTCGGCCGTTTCCGGTGAAAGATGAAACGCCTCTGTCAGACTCTGCATTCTCGTTCAGGCCTTTCCCCTGTTTTGTTGCGGTTGTGCGGAGACCTCCGGGATTGCAATCATGGCAAGACATAGGAAAACGGGCCCGGTTCGTATCATCGTCCCCTCATGGTTGAGCATCAATCATTTCTTAACATAAGTTCCATCAAACAGCCGGTTCCAGGTTACTCCATCCTTCGACATTTCCATGCCCGATACAAGCCGGCCCGGTTTGCTCAGGTCCCATGTCATTCTCACATGCATCATCGGTGGCGGGTGCCCCAGTGTCAGGATGTCGCCCTTGAAGCCGCCAACGAATATTTCCATAGGAGAACCGATCGAGTCAACCCAGGAGAGTGAGTACTGATCCTTTTCCGGGTCATACGTGTAGACACCATGTCCTGAGAACGTGATGGTTCCGTTCCGCTCCTGCTCATAGTCGGAGATCAGAGCAAATCCGCCGACAGCTATTCTGCTTCTGGTTCTCCCGGTCGCCTTCCCTCCCTTCGGATCCCAGTCGGAGGGATGCATCGTCTCTTCCCCCTCCCAGTTCCCCGCGAGAAGCTCAAGCTTTTTGTGCCCTGCTGACGGTTTCGGCATATTCATAGTCGCCCTCTTTCGTTTATGTAACATGGTCTCTTTCAGCATCTCTCCCTTGCGGCTCGCCGGGGATGGCCCTCGTATCGACGCCTAAAGGAGAAGGGACGGAGACAGAGTACCTTCAGTTGTCACTGCGCTCCGTGAAGTTCCTATCGCTCCGCGTCTTTACCAATCGTTTCGTCACGGCGCCGGCTGAATATTCCAACTAACTGCCGGATCCGCAGCAGGTGGTGATCATCATGCTCGGCGTAGAACTGAGCGCAGTCAACGAGCCGCATTCTGCATTGCAGCCGCTCATGGAATGCATCGGCTGACTGAAGCTCTTCGGATGCACCGCTCATTGCCCCGATCAGCGCTTTCCGTTTCTGGTTGAATTCAGCAATGATCTCACCGAGCGGCCTGCCGGAGTGCCGCTCCGCCGTTTTCTGAAACCGGACAGGATCGGCCGGAGTATAGACATCCCTTCTTCGCCGCAGATCCTCCAGCCGTTCCTGCCAGAGGTCCTCAACATCACCGAGGTGACCGATATTCTGGGCAATCGACCAGGTCCCTTCATGGATTCGATGAGCCGCCGCTTCATCGATCCGGTGAACGAGCGGCCCGATCCGATCGATCGTTCCTTGCAACCGCTCGACGAAGTCCATGAGCATCCAGGCTGGATGTCCGAACCTGAACTGCCTCTTCGCCCATGGCGGCCGGATTGTATGATCGGTCATATCTGCATTCTCCCGTCAGAAGTCACAGATCAGGGTTTTTCCGCATCCCGGAACTCCGATGATCCGCACACACGGCAGCTCCTCAGCCAGGAAGCAACCGGGTAACCGCACTCCAGACAGCGCCTGTCTGAATAGCGCATGTTATCAAGGGCACGCGCGATCGCCTCCTCCCGGGTTGCAATCCGGACGGCCTCGTTCTGCTTCCTGGTCAGTCGATTCCGCCTGATCGATTCCGGATCAGGTTCTCCCAGAACGAGGCGGGGAAATTCTGAGGTATCAGGAACCTCCCTTGCAATGCAATCCCCCCTCTCAGCATGGAACATCGTCTCCTCGTCAGTCGCACAGAAGAACACTGCCCGGTCACAGACGGCACAAAACCGCGTTCCGTTTTCAGCTGTTCGCTCAAGCCGTTCCCAATCCTGAGGGCACTTCTTCCTGAACTGAACTGCACTTGCTGACAACCAGGTTTCGCTTCATTCATCCTCCTTCGGTTGGGCAGGTGGCGGGCCCTGCCTGTCTGCGTATGAGGCCAATCTCAGAAAAGCCGTGACCCGGGCACGACCTCCCTGTCCGGTACACATAAGGCGACACCACCGTCACTGGTTTGAAACCCGGTGACCAGGCACTCTGACATCAGAGGACCAATCTGTCTTTTCGGGAGGTTCACAACAGCGACAACCGATTTTCCGATGAGGTCATCCGGCTTGTACAGGGTGGTGATCCGGGCACTGGATTTCCTCACCCCGATCTCCTCACCAAAATCAACCTGCAGGACATAGGAAGGTGTTCTGGCCGCGGCGAATTCCTCCACGCTCAGGATTCGGCCAACGCGCAGTTCCACTTTTGCGAAATCATCCCAACTGATCAGTTCCATAACAGCCTCGCTCACGAAGTCGAATGTTGATCATCTTCAAGAACTGCAAGCAGCGCGGCAAGGTTGAGAGGTCTCGTATACATGGCGAGAGACCCGTCACTCTCATGCGGCCACTCAGTCTCCGGACGGTCCCGGTACAGTTCGATTCCGTTTCCGTCAGGGTCCCTCAGATACAGCGCCTCGCTCACACCATGATCGGCGGCTCCTTCCAGTTGAATCCCTGCTTCCAGAAGTCGTTGAAGAGCTGTCGCGAGCGACCTCCGTGTAGGATACAGAAACGCCACATGGTAGAGACCTGTCATGCCTGCCCCCGGCTCCGGGCCTCCGAGGCTCTCCCATGTATTAAGGCCGATGTGATGATGGTAGCCACCGGCGCTGAGAAACGCTGCGCTTGTTCCTATCCTCTGAGTGAGCTGGAAGCCGAGCAGATCCCGGTAGAATGCAACCGCCCGGTCGAGATCGGCAACCTTCAGATGGATGTGTCCAACCCTGACCTGCGGGTGAACCGGCTGATTCCTCTTCATCCGTTGAGCGTCCGACATCAGCGTTCCTCACGAAACTCGAGCCAGAGGCCATGAGTGAGGTCCGGTGGAAGAAACATGCTCGCTCCCTGTTCCGTTCGGATAATTTCCGGTACTTCCATCGATCCGGATGCCATGACCTGCTGCAACCGGAGCAGATTGCGGGTGGAAACAGTCGCACCGACAATTCTCCTTCCCTCAACCTGTTGAAGATCGCCGGGCAACAGCAGAACCTCGCCCCGGGGAAACCTGATTCGTGCCGCAGTGAACTGAGGTAACCGCATTTCTTCCATCACCGGGTTCGCTCCAAGATCGATGAGAAGCGCCCGTTCTCCTGACAGCTCGTCACCTGCGATCCATACTCCCGTCAACATCTCTGCACCGTTTGCATGTTCAAAGTGCTCCGGGAGATCATTCGGTGATCTGTTCCGGCTGCCGAAGAAGATGTGACGGATCGGATCGTCGTGCCGGAATGCCAGCAAACCCGGAGAGCGCCGATAGTTTCTCCCGAGCTGATCAAATCTTCCAGCCAGTTCGTCAAGGTCAGGGGCAAATAGAGCGACAAATGCCGGGCCGTCACCGTTGCGCAGATGTCGGGCATATTCGAATGCCAGCGGATCGCCGGCTGACCCGACAGAGAGGAGTTCGATCTCCGTTCCATCACTGAATTTGGCATGTTTGTTCCGGATGCCGTTTTCGTGATAGGTACCCGGTTTGAGTGTGAACCCGAGTTGCCGATAACGGTCAGCAGCCGCTTCCAGGTCGGCAACCGCGAGGACGATGTGGTCGAGGCCATCGACGAGAACAGATCCTCCGCGCACAACCTCCTGCCCCGCCAGAGGCATTGCTTGAGCCACACACATCATCAGGAGCCATGCAGGAAAACGGATCGCTCTCCCGTTCCGCCGATCAACCTGCCGGACCACCCCGGCCGAGAGAAGTAAACGTCCCGATCTGATTCTCAGCCGTTGTGAACTGTTCACAGTGTCTGTCGATCTCCTCATACTCGGCGTTGAACTCTTTCCTGAAATCCTGCCAGTCTGGTTCTCTCCTCCAGCGATCGATCGTGACATATCTCAAAGGCGTGGAGAGATAGCGAACCAGCTCGGTACCAGGATATCCGGCGTGCCTGCTCATCAGCACTGCCCACGTCCCGCCAGGTTCATACGAAGCCCGGAACTCCCGTTCGAACTCGGGATCGATGAAATATTCCCGGATCACTGTGTATCCTGGCTGCACTTCACTAGCTCCCCGGCCGATCGGGCCAACAAAACCCTGCCTATCCGGCAGAATCGTACGCCGTCCTGATCCAGGCGATCAGTTCCGCGTTCACTTCCTTCGGGTCGGTGAGTTTCACCTTGTACTGGCACATCTGCCCGGCCGGAAGCTGGAACAACCGGTCTGTCGGCGTGACACCCTTCATGTTCAGACCAAGATCAACCCTTGTGTTGGTCGCGGGACCGATCATTGCAAATTGTTTCTTGCGGCGATAGCTCACATAGGTTTTCTTTGGCGCCTCTTCGAACTCTCCGAACTTGCGCATCGCGGCGATCAGTTTGTCATGGATCGCTCTGAGCTCTGCTCTGGGACCAGCATAAAGACCATCAAGGACCTGGCTCATGGAAAGACCCTGTGCTCCGGCCGCGGACTGTCCGTCCGACTTGCGAACGATGTGCACGAGAGTGTTCGCGTCGCCATGTCCCATGCCGAGGGTCGTCTTCAGCATGGCAACAAGCTCCCCGTGCTTCGCCAGCCCGCTCTTCTTCACAATGGCAGATAGCTCGTCGATCGACTTTCCTGTACGTTTTTCGATGTTGGCGAGTTGTGTGGCGACCGCTTTGCTCATGTCCGACATGTATCTTCTCCTGACCTGTAGTGAGTTTGATTCTTCAATGACACGGTGCTCATTATCGACCCCGGTACCGATAATGACCGGTGATCGGATACCGGAACAGAATATCGCCGATCTCAGGTCCCGATCCGATGTTGTGAACCACGAGAGGCCGACGACCGTCAGCCGAGCGTGTGCCCACTGCGATTCCGATGTGAGGAAGGTTTCCTTCAAGCATCCATGTCACAAGATCTCCCTCTTTGTAGTCATCACTGTCCGAAGAGACAGCAAGCGCCGTCCCATGACGAGCAAAGAACACCTGGAGGTTCGGGACTCTCCTGTGATCGATGTTCGGATCAGGTTTTTCCAGGCCCCAGAGGCGTGGGTATGAATCAAAGTCGGCCTTCATATCTTCATGGACTTTCTCCTGCAGATCGATTCCTACAGCCCGGTACGCACGTATGACAAGATCGGTGCAGACCCCGATCGAATCCGGTACATCTCCGCCGGGATAGCCGATACGGAGATAGCTGCCGTCATATACGACATGATGCGAGAGCCGGTTCATCGCTGCCTCTGCGAGGCGGCCCGGAAAATCTTCCGCCTGCCCGGTGATGACCTGAGGCAACGAGACAAGCAGCGGAAGAATGAAGGTTCGCATCAGTATTCGACGATCCGGTCAAGTTGCAACAACCAACCCGCTTCGCCCGGCACCAGTACATACTGAAGCTGGCGATACTCCCTGTTCGTTCCCCCTCCCGGTACAGCGGGAATCTCCGGACGAGCACGCTCTCGACAATGGCAGAATTCGTCACCACCCTGATATCCTTCCGCCGCTGCCGGATCATGG
>JAOUDE010000413.1 GCA_029859455.1 Ignavibacteria bacterium
ACCCCGTCACGGCGAATGTCAGCAGGGAGAATATCATCCCGCTCATCTTCACGGCCCCGGTCGCACGTCCCGGCAGAAACGATGTCACGAGTGCTCCCATGAGAGGGAGCAGGAGAGTAAGACTAAGAATGATCGTTGTCCCTTCTGGTTCCATCATGCACTCAGGATCCAGCCGATGATGAGAAGAACTCCGGCGACGAACACAAAGGCATAGTTCTGTGTAACTCCGGTCTGGACGACCCGGACAGTACGGCTGACCCATTGTGCAAACGTCCCGAGCCGGTTGACGGTCCAGTCAATCACATGCACATCGATCCCTTTCCAGAGAAGTTTCTCGGAACCCCGTACGGTGGGACGGATGACCGCAGTCTCGTACATCTCATCCACAAACCATTTGTTCAGGAGAACGCGGTACAGCCCGGCAAACCGCTCAGCGAAACGCACGGGCTGATTTGATGCTGTTCGATACCATTTCCAGGCAAGCGTGATTCCGGCCGCGGCCATCAGGACGGACGAAATCATCAGGAGATATTCGATCCCTCCATGCGTCGCATGCAATCGCATGGCAAGTTCCGCCGGTCCGAACACCGGCGCAAGGAAATGCTCGATCGTGTTGCCACCCCCGAGGCTCTCCGGAATCCCGATCAATCCTCCCACGACGGACAGCACCGCCAGAACGATAAGCGGTATGGTCATTGTCAGGGGCGATTCGTGCGGATGTTTTTCTCCCTCCCACCGCTTCGTCCCCTCGAAGGTCAATGCATAGAGCCGGAACATATAGAACGCCGTGAGTCCGGCCCCGACAAAGCCAATAATCCAGAGCGGCCAGTAACCACCGGAAAAAGTCTTCCAGAGAATCTCATCCTTGCTGAAGAAGCCGGAGAGCGGGGGAATTCCCGCAATCGCGATGGCACCGATCAGAAAGGTCCTCCCTGTCACCGGAAGCGCACTTTTCAGGCCTCCCATCTTCTGAATATCCTGCTCCTCATGCATCGCGTGGATCACCGAGCCGGCTCCCAGGAACAGGAGGGCCTTGAAGAATGCATGCGTCATGACATGGAACAAACCTGCCGCAAAGGCACCGACGCCGAGAGCAAGAAACATATAGCCGAGCTGGCTGACCGTCGAATAGGCCAGCACTTTCTTGATATCGTTCTGGACGAGTCCAACGGTAGCCGCCATCAGTGCGGTCGCTGCACCGATGACTGCCACAATCATCATCGTCGTCGGCGCAAGAGCGAACAGAATGGAACATCGGGCAACCATGTAGACTCCCGCCGTCACCATCGTTGCCGCATGGATCAGAGCGCTGACCGGCGTCGGTCCCGCCATCGCATCCGGGAGCCAGACAAAGAGCGGGATTTGCGCAGACTTCCCTGTCGCGCCCAGGAAGAGGGCAAGCGTAATCCAGGTCATCACCTCGTGGCCGACCGGAAACGCCGCTGCCTGCGGAAACACGCTGACGAAATCGAGTGAGCCGAAGGTTGTGAAGATCAGAAACATCGCGATCAGGAAGCCCACGTCGCCGATGCGATTGACGATAAACGCCTTCTTCGCAGCATCTCCCGTGCTCCCTTTTTCGAACCGCCTGTCATACCAGAACCCGATCAGCAGATAGGAGCAGAGACCGACCCCCTCCCAGCCGAGAAACATCAGGAGAAAGTTGTCGGCCAGAATCAGATTGAGCATCGCGAAGATAAACAGGTTCAGATAGGCAAAGAAACGCCAGAACGACGGATCTCCGTGCATGTAGCCGATCGAGTAGATGTGAATCAGGAAGCCGACACCGGTGACGATGAGCATCATCAGAATCGACAACTGGTCGATCTGGTAGGCAAAGCTGGTGGAAAGCGCCCCTGCCTCGATCCACGGAAACAGCGTCACGATGGTCGTCCTGTCAGCAACCGGAGTACCAAGCATTCCGGTGAACAGGATAAGTGCTATAACAAAAGAGAGGCCGATGGTCCCGCTGCCGATCGCTCCGATCAGGAGCTCGGATTTCAACTTCCGGCCGGCGAGTCCGTTGATCAGGAAACCAGCGAGCGGGAGAAACACTGCCATCGCAACCAGTTGAGTCGTCATCATCCCGGGGCTACCATTTCAGGATATTAATTTCATCAATATTCACGGTTTGTCGGTTCCGGAACAACGCGATCACGATCGCAAGTCCGATCGCCGCCTCCGCCGCG
>JAOUDE010000094.1 GCA_029859455.1 Ignavibacteria bacterium
TAATGTAGCGAATACCGCTGGTGAAAGCCATGGTGAACCGGGCCGGAGTAGTGAAGATCGGGCCGAGTTGTATGTCAGCCGGGATATAAAGATTGGGAGCAACCGGGAAATGGGCACCACCGCCAAAGAAGATCCCGAAGAAGGGACCACCGGTGACGAAATCCAGAAAGAACCCCCCGTCGGCATAAGGTCTGATTTCGGATCCCTGCACATCGAAATAGTACTTGAAGTAATTTGCCCAGATAATCGGGGTTCCGGCCTGTGTGTTGATGGTGAATTCGCTCGCGAGCCCGATGTTTCTGGTCAACAGAACCTCTCCCGTCGGTCCGATCTGCAATCCCGCATCGGTCGAACCACCTCCCGTGACAAGAGACAATCCAAGTTTCCCCCCCACCATCCATCTGACCTGCGCGGAGAGATCAGGAGAACCGGCGATAATCAACCCGGCAACCAGAAGGAAGATTGACGCTCGTTTGTTCATGATATATCCATAGCTAAGTGATGTGAGACATGATGGTTAATTAGATCTGCTATAATTGATACGCATTAAGCCCGGAGCAGCGCGCGCGAAATAACGATGCGCTGGATTTCAGACGTCCCTTCATAGATCTCGGTTATCTTGGCATCCCGGAGGTAGCGCTCAACAAGATACTCCCTGACGTAGCCGTAGCCGCCATGGATCTGGATTGCTTCCAGCGCTGCCATCACGGCGGTTTTTGATGCAAAGAGTTTGGCCATCGCCGCTTCCTTGCCGAACGGTTTTCCAGAGTCCTTCAGGAGCGCAGCCCTCACAGTAAGCGCCCTTGATGCTTCCACATTGGTTGCCATGTCCGCAATCTTGAACTGGATCGCCTGAAGCTGTGAAATCGGCTTGTCGAATGCTTTTCGTTCACCTGCATAGCGCACAGAGGCATCGAGGCACCCCTGCGCAATACCAAGGGCCTGGGATGCGATTCCGATCCTCCCCCCTTCGAGTGTCTTCATCGCGAAGCGGAAGCCTGCTCCTTCATCACCGATCCTGTTTCCAGCAGGGATGCGGCAATCAGAGAACGACAGTGAAACCGTGTCCGAGCTGCGGATCCCAAGCTTCTTCTCCTTTTTTGCAACCGTCAGACCCGGCGTCCCCTTTTCGACGACAAACGTGCTGATTCCCTTTGACCCCTTCGACCGGTCGTTCGAAGCCATGACGATGATGATATCGGCGGTCGATCCGTTGGTGATCCAGTTCTTCGTCCCGTTCAGGATGTAGCTGTCGCCATCTTTTCTTGCCAGTGTGTGCTGGTTCGTTGCATCGCTCCCGGCTTCCGGTTCCGACAATGCGAAGGCCCCCAGTTTCTTCCCTGTCGCCAGATCTCTCAAGAAGCGCTCTTTCTGCTCATCTGTCCCATACTTGTTCAACCCGAAACAGACGAGGGAATTGTTGACGGACATAATAACGCCGAGCGATGCATCGACCCGCGAAACCTCTTCGACAGCGAGGACATAACTTACGGTATCCATCCCGGAGCCTCCCCACTCCTCCGGAACCATCATCCCCATGAACCCGAGTTCGCCGAGTTCTTTCACCAGATCTGCGGGGAAGCTTTCCTGTTCGTCACGGTCAATCGTACCTGGCGCAGCCCTGTCAACGGCGAACTTCCGGGCGGTTTCCCTGATCAGCAGCTGTGTATCATTAAACTGAAAATTCATGGTGTCGTCATTTCTTTGTTGATGAGTAGTCGTAAAATCCCTGGCCGGTTTTCCGCCCCAGATGCCCTGCCGCCACCATCCGTTTCAGCAGAGGACAGGGCCGGTATTTCGGGTCACCCAATCCGTCGTGCAGCACGTTCATGATGGAGAGGCATACATCAAGGCCGATGAAATCAGCGAGGGCCAGTGGCCCCATCGGGTGATTCATCCCCAGCTTCATCACCGAGTCGATGTCTTCAGGAGAGGCAACACCCTCCATCACGCAGTAGAAAGCCTCGTTCAGCATCGGAAGAAGAATTCTGTTGGAAACGAACCCGGGATAATCGGAGACCTCCACAGGGATCTTGCCGAGCGTGGCGGACAGATCGCGTGTCACAGCGAAGGTTTCGTCAGATGTTGAGTGGCCCCGTATCAGTTCGACCAGCTTCATCACAGGAACCGGATTCATGAAATGCATGCCGATCACGGATTCGGGTCGTCCGGTGGATGCTGCAATGTCTGTAATGGAAATTGAAGAGGTATTCGACGCGAGGATAACACCGGGCCTGCAGAGGGAGTCGAGCCTTTTGAACAGATCACGTTTGAGATCGCGGTTCTCTGTCGCCGCTTCGATAACAAAATCGGCCTTCGCTGCGACCGTGGCGAGGTCCATGGATGCTGAAATCCGGCCCAGCACCTGCTCCTTCTCAGCCGGCTGGATCACCTCTTTTTTTACCTGGCGATCCAGGTTGGCGGCAATTGTCTGCAGTCCCCGATCCAGAAATTCCTGTTTCAGATCCTGAAGAGAAACCGCGTATCCATGCTGCGCGGATACGTGAGCGATTCCATTCCCCATGGTGCCGGCGCCGATAACGAGGATGTTCTTGATCGGCATCCGCTCAGCCCAACCGCTCGACGATGATGCCGCTTGCCTCGCCACCACCGATACAGATTGCCGCAAGACCTCGCCGCTTGTTTCTTTGCTCGAGTGCATGCAGGAGCGTCACCAGGATTCGTGCACCACTCGCACCGAGCGGATGCCCCAGTGCGATCGCACCGCCGTTGACATTGACCCGTTCAGCATCGAGACCTGCCAGCTTGTTCACGGCCAGCGCCACGACGGCAAACGCCTCGTTGATCTCGAACAGATCGATATCCTGAACCGTGAGCTTCGCTTTTTTCAGGATCTTCGGAATCACATCAGCCGGTGCGGTGGTGAACCACTCCGGGTCCTTGGCAAAGGATGCGTAGGCGATGATCCGGGCCAGCGGCTTCAGTCCGGCAGACTTTGCCGAAGCGGCTGAGGTCAGAACCAGAGCCGCTGCACCGTCACTGATGTTGGATGCATTGGCGGCAGTGACCGTGCCGTCTGTGGCAAATGCCGGCTTCAGTTTCGGGATCTTGGAGAAATCTGTCTTTGCGGGATCTTCATCCTCGGAAATGGTGACGGTCTCACCTTTCCTTCCTGTGATGCTGACGGGCGCTATCTCTTTCCTGAAAAGGCCTTCCTTCTGAGCCCGCTGTGCCCGTGTATAGCTTTCGATGGCGAACTCGTCCTGGTCTGTCCGTGAAAAAGAGCATTCGCCTGCACACAACTCCGCGAAATTCCCCATCAATGTATTCTTGTAGACATCGACCAGCCCATCCTTCATCATGGAGTCGACGATTTCCCCGTTTCCCATTCTGTAGCCCGTCCGGCCCTTTTCGAGCAGATACGGCGCGGCAGACATGTTTTCCATCCCACCTGCGACGACAATCTCTGCATCATCCAGCATGATCGCCTGGGTTCCCAGCATGACCGCTTTCAGACCTGAGCCGCACACCTTGTTGATGGTGAGACATTCGACAGACTTCGGCAACCCGGAAAAAATAGCTGCCTGACGCGCAGGGGCCTGGCCGAGACCGGCCGAAATGACATTTCCCATGATGACTTCATCCACCTGGTCTCCTTTGAGACCGGAGCGGGAGAGAGCTTCCTTGATGGCAACGGCGCCGAGCCGGGGTGCTGAAACCGAACTGAGTGAGCCGCCGAACCCTCCGATCGGTGTCCGGCATGCGGCGGCGATGACTACGTCTTTCATAAGGATCCGGATAGAATACAGAGGTTAGGTTTACCAGATTATGGTAAGGGAATGCCGCAACAAAGGCAAGAAGTCGGTCGATGGGGAAAGGCCGATCGCTGACGAGAACCGGGACCGGTGGTCGCCGGAAGAAGAGGCTAGCTGTTCATCGAACGGAGGAACTCCTTGTTCGACTTTGTGCCCCGCATTTTTTCCAGAACGAAATCCATCGCCTCGACAGTATTGAAATCGGCCAGGAGTTTGCGCAGGACCCAGACCCGGTTGAGATCCTCTGACTCCATGAGCAGTTCTTCCTTTCTGGTTCCCGAGCGGTTGACGTCGATCGCCGGGAAGATTCTCTTGTCGCTGAGTTTCCTGTCAAGAGCGATTTCCATGTTGCCGGTCCCTTTGAA
Source organism: Ignavibacteria bacterium (assembly GCA_029859455.1). Lineage (GTDB taxonomy): Bacteria > Bacteroidota > Ignavibacteria > UBA10030 > UBA6906 > JAOUDE01. The sequence goes on from JAOUDE010000094.1 coordinate 4,142, forward strand.
TTCCTCGAAGATCACTTCATCCATCCTGCTTCCGGTTTCGATCAGGGCAGTCGCCACGATCGTGAGGCTTCCGCCCTCTTCAATGTTTCGTGCGGCGCCAAAGAACCGTTTCGGCTTGTGAAGCGCGTTGGCGTCGACACCACCGGAGAGGATCTTGCCTGAATGCGGGACGACCGTATTGTGGGCGCGTGCAAGACGTGTGATACTGTCAAGCAGAACAACGACATCCTTCTTCGCTTCAACGAGGCGCTTTGCCTTTTCCAGCACCATGTCCGCAACCTGCACGTGACGTTCCGGCGGTTCGTCGAACGTGGAACTGACCACTTCGGCATTGACGGACCGCTCCATGTCGGTCACTTCTTCGGGACGTTCGTCGATCAGAAGGACGATCAGCTTCACTTCAGGATGGTTCCGTGAAATGCTGTTCGCCATCTTCTGCAGCAGAATTGTCTTGCCAGCTTTCGGCGGCGAGACGATCATTCCTCTCTGACCCTTCCCGATCGGAGTCAGCAGGTCCATGATCCGCATCGAATACTCGCCCGGCGCTGTCTCAAGATGTACCTGCTCATTCGGATAGAGAGGTGTCAGGTTGTCGAACAGAACCCTCTCTCGTATCGTCTCCGGGTTCTCATCGTTGACCAGCTCGACGCGCAGGAGGGCAAAAAACCGCTCTCCTTCCTTTGGTGGCCGGACCTGACCGCTGACGGTATCACCGGTGCGCAGGTTGAATTTCTTGATCTGAGACGGAGACACATAGATATCGTCGGGCGACGGAAGGTAGTTGTAATCCACCGAACGCAGAAACCCATACCCGTCAGGAAGAACTTCGAGTACACCCCGGCTGAACGTCAGGCCTCCCTGCTGGGTCTGAGCTTCCAGTATCTTGAAAATCAGATCCTGTTTTCTCAGATCGCTGTACCCGTTGATATTCAGGTCCTTGGCGATCTCGTTCAGCTCAGAGATCTTTTTCGACTTGAGTTCGGCAATGTCCATGGTCATGGATCAAGACCTTTCACAGAGATAGGTTTTGGGCAGAATTCCAAACACTGTCCACATCAATCAGTGCTTCAAACCAGGATGAGCAGATAAGCTGAAGGACAATGGTTGGATTACGTAAGAGTCAGATGACGAGTTTCAGAACAGGCGGTCTTTGGAAATGGATCGCTTTCCTCTTCCCTGACAAGATACGGTACGGAAAGATGATTGTCAAGCAAATGTGCTCTTCATCTGGCCCAGAGCGGATCCGACGACATAGTGGGAACCAGTCACCAGAATCCGCCTTTCTTTTCCGGCGATATGGGCCGCCCGCCTCAGTCCTGCACTCACACTCCCGCCCCGGTATGCCCTGAAGGAGAGTCGATGAATCCGCCGGCGAAGCAGTTTCTCAGGCAGAGCCCGACCGGTCACCGGCGTGACAGTCACGAAGCAATAGGCAATCCTGGAGAGAGGAAGGATGATTCCGGGGAGTTCCTTGTCTTCCATCATCCCAATCACAACGACAAGAGAGCCCTCTCCCTGATTGATGAGGGACGAGGACAGGGCATCAGCACCCTCCGGGTTGTGTGCCACATCGAAGATGAATCTTCCGGCCCTCTCACAACGCCCTCTCAGTCCCGTGTTGCGAACAACATGTGCAATGCCGCGTTCGACGGCAACCCGGCTTACCGTTCCTCCCGACCTGCGCGACCAGAGATGCACCGCGGCAACCGCGAGGCGGGCGTTCTCTCTCTGGTGAGCTCCGGCAAGGCCCGGTTCGATGATCCCGGTTTCCCAACCGGATCGAGAGTGAAGGCGGAATCGACCGGAGTGCGAATCGATGATACGGAGCATCTTTCCTGCGCGGGAGACTCTGGTCCTGCGAGCCGAGGCGATCCTGTCAAATGTGGTCAGCACGCCGGGATCCCGCGAGGATGTGACACACGGGACACCCATCTTGATGATCCCGGCTTTCTCACGCGCAATTGCCCTCAGGGTGCTACCCAGGATATGCGTGTGATCAAGGGCGATCGTGGAAATGACGCTGGTCAGAGGTTTGATGACATTGGTGGAATCGAGTCGGCCCCCGAGTCCCGTTTCGATCACTGCAAGATCCACTCCCTCATCGGCGAACCAGCAGAACGCGAGACAGGTCGTCGCCTCGAAAAACGTTGCGCCGGTCGACTCGATGGCAGGTTTGAGCCGTCGAACATAGGCCGCGATTGTTTCATCGGGGATCGGTCGACCGTTGATGCGAATCCGTTCCGAGAAATGTACGAGATGGGGCGACGTATACAACCCGACACGAGAACCGGATTCCTGAAGGATTGACGCGAGAAACGAGGATGTCGACCCCTTTCCGTTCGTCCCCGCAACATGGAAACAGCGGAGGTCCCGTTCCGGATTTCCTGCCATGCGAAGCAGTGCCCGTGTGTTCCTGAGGCCCAGCTTCATCCCACGATGCTGGAGCGAGTAGAGGTACCGAAGGATGGCAGGGAGAGAACTCATGTGGAGAGGGTGCGGAAACGGTCAGAGCCAGGTGTCGACAACAGAGACCCTCTGCGATGCATCCATCGCGCCAATCAGATCAGAAACATCGACGATGCCGTGCCGCGAACAGTAGGACTCGATCCCTGCTGCCACCCGGGTTGCGGTTGACGGATCAACGAAATTCGCGGTTCCGATCTGGACAGCGGAAGCCCCGGCCAGCAGAAACTCGATTGCATCACGGGCATCGCTGATTCCCCCGATGCCAAACACCGGGATCGAAACGGCGCGGGAGACCTCGTAGACCTTCGCCAGAGCGACAGGCTTGATGGCAGGGCCTGACAGTCCCCCCGTAACAGTAGACAATTTTGGTTTCCGGGTTTCCACGTCGATCGCCAGGCCGATCAATGTGTTGATGACGGATACCGCATCAGCGCCAGCTCCTTCGACAGCCCTGGCGAACTCAGAAATGTGAGAGACGTTTGGTGTCAGTTTGATGATCAGGGGTTTTCTTGTTCGCGGGCGCAACGCCCGGGTCAGCTCTTCTGTCAGCGGGCAGCTCATCCCGAAGCTGAGCCCTCCTTCGCGTACATTCGGGCAGGAAACATTGATCTCAAAAGCGTCAACTCCCTCTTCACGCTCCAGCATTTCGAGAACTTCGCAATACTCATCGATCGAGCTCGCGGCAATATTGGCCACCACACCTGTACCCAGGGTCTTTACCCGGGGCAGTTTTTCCCGGACAAAGGCCTCGACGCCGATGTTCGCGAGTCCGATCGAGTTCAACATACCACCCGCGGTTTCGACAATCCGGTCTGGCGGGTTCCCCTCCCTTCTTTTCCGGGAAAGGGACTTTGTGACGATACCACCTATGGTTGACGGATCGATCAGGTCAAGGCATTCATCGCCGTACCCAAATGTACCGGATGCGACGAAGACCCGATTTTTGAACGAAACTCCCTTAAGTTCAAAAGCTGTTTTGACTTGCTCGCTCATACTTCAATCAAAGTGGAATCAAAAACTGGTCCTTCCCGGCACATCAAAACATATTCTTCCGCACCGGTACTCAGCCGGACAGGACACCCCTGACATATACCGAAACCGCATCCCATGGGGCCTTCCAGCGAGATCTGGCAGGCGATACCTTTTTTTGATGCGAGTGCGGATAATCCTCTGAGCATTGGATTCGGTCCGCACCCGAACAGGGCGACAGGCGTTTGATCCAGTTCGGGTAGTTCCCGCTCAAGCAAATCGACAACGGTTCCATGGAAACCGGAAGAACCGTCATCAGTCGCCACGGAAAGGTTTTCAAGGAAGGAGGGAATGAGCTGGCTTTTCGACCTCGCACCCAGATATGTATGGACCCTGACATTCTTCTCCTTCAAACGGCTGGTCAGGACAGGAAGTGGTGCGACTCCAAGTCCTCCGCCCACGAGAACCGCCGTCTTCATACCATTCAGATTCAGATTGAATGGAGTCCCCAGCGGCCCGATCACATCAATCAGATCTCCCTTCCGGAGGCCTCCCAGGATACGGGTTCCCTTGCCGACAACATTGAACAGAATACTGACAAACCGGTCACGGTCAACGGTGTACACACTGAAGGGTCTTCTCAGCAGAGGGTCAGAACCAAACCAGGAGCGGACATTCACAAACTGTCCCGGCTGAATCGTCTCGGCGATCCTTTTCGATTCGAAGGAAACAACGAAGGTCTCTTCCGTCACCAGTTCAGTCCCGGTCACCTGGCACGTCTCCTGGATCATTCGTCCTCCAGATCTTCCGGGCCCGGGATCGGCGGTGCGAGAGAATCCGGGTCAGACTGCAGCATTTCCTCCTCCACGGGTGGTGTGACTTCAAGAGAATCAGCACCTCCCGGAACCATTCCTCCCTCCTCCTCAATGCCATTCCCATCAGGGAGGATCATCCCGATCCCGGCTGAATCGGAAATAGCGGGTATTGGCTCAGGTTGTTCGAGCTTTCTTACTTCTTCAGGTGGAAGATTATTAAGCCGGGTAAAAGCTACAGTAGCATATGGAGTTGCAGGATATTGATGAACCAGCTTCTTGAAGTTCTTCACCGCGCTGTCAGGCCGCGACATCACCTGTTCATAGATCCATGCGATCGCAAACTGGGCTTTCGGGGCGGACTCGGAGTCAGGGTAGCGGTCCACAACCTGGCGGAATATGCGAAGAGCCTCCTCCGTGTCCTGGCTGTCGAGAGCTTCCTCTCCTGCGGCATACAAAGCAACTCCCGGATCCTCTAGTGATTCTTCCACCTCGAACCCGAGGAGCCGTCGCGATTCAGCAGCGAATGGACTTGAAGGATACAGATC
>JAOUDE010000095.1 GCA_029859455.1 Ignavibacteria bacterium
ACAGGAAACAACGAGTCTCTGGAGGATCGGACGTATGGGGATTTGAAGGAGGAACCCGCTTTTGTGACCGGGGTGCGTCGGGGGCTTCAGAATCTCCGGACATACGGGCTGATCCGGCAGGCAATAGAACCGCTGCGAAGCGGGACCGGAACGAACGAGGGCGGAAAGTTTGCGATGGCCGGTGATGTCAGTGCGATTCTTGACCAGTCAGCCGGGATCGACCGCTATCACCGTGATGCGGTGCAGACTGATCGCATCCTCAACCATTTTCGTCTCAACCTCCATCGTATGGTCGACATAGCCGGTGCCAGCGGTGCGGCGATCATGTTCATTGTTCCCGCTTCAAATGAGAGAGACTTTTCTCCGTTCAAATCGTCGTTCAAACAGTCACTGTCACCTGAAGATGCGAATCGGTGGCGGTCACTGAATGATCGGGGGATGAAGCTCCTTGAAGCGAGAGAGTTTGGGGCTGCACGGGAGATTTTCGAGTTACTGAAAAGCGAGACACCTGAGTATGCCGATGTGCGTTATCGGCTGGGTCTTGTACTGTTCAGCCTCGGGGACTACGAGGGGGCCAAGAATGAATTTATCGCCGCCCGTGATAACGATGTCGCCCCGTTGAGGGCCACTTCGGCGATACAGGAGATTGTGAGGGAGGTTGCAGCTGAGCGCAATCTCCCTCTGTTTGATTTTCAGGTATACCTTGAAACAGACCTGGCAGAGAAGGCAGGCCATACATGCCTTGGGAATGAGTTCTTTTACGACCATTGCCACCCGACCATAGAGGCTCATCAATTGATTGCGGAACAGGTCCGCAGAGTCGCCGCGGGGATCCCGGGAACTCCGGCCCAGTTCGGTCCTCCTTCGATAAGCGATTCTGCGCTCTATGCCGGAATCCTGGCGTCGCTTGGTCCGGAGTATTACGGTGTGAGAGATCTGAACATTGCAAAAGTGCTTCGGTGGGCGGGGAAGAACAAAGAGGCGGAACTCTTCGTTCGAAAAGCGGCGCGTGAGCTGAGTGATCACCCCGAAGCCTGGTATCTGCTTGGACTCACGTATCAGGAAAAGGGAGAACTCGACAGTGCGTCAGAGGCCTTGACCCGCTCTATTGAACTTGATCCTTCGAATGCACAGGCATTCAATACCCTCGGGTCCGTTTCACTGCGAAGGGGGGACACCGATCGGGCAATCCATATGTACCGTGAAGCAATACAAAGAAATCCCGACTTGCGCGGCGTTCATTACAACCTCGGGAATGCCCTGGTCGGGCAGGGGAATGCTGAAGCCGCGATGCAGGCGTATCGTCAGGAGCTGGCAATCGATCCGCGGAATACGATGGCGCTGAACAACCTTGGCTTTCTCCATCTGAACCGACAGGAATTCGATATGGCCAAGTCGTTGTTCGAGGAGACGATCGCACTTGATCCGCAGAATATCGAGGCATACAGCAATCTCGGGATCGTTGCCGTCGCCGCGGGCGACCCCGTCACAGCGTTGGAAATGTTCCGGCAGGTGTTGTCGATTTCGCCCGGAGACCAGTTCGCGACGGAGTGGATTCAACGGTTGAACCAGTCGGCCGGGGAAGGAGGAGGGGGTATTTGAACCGATCAAGGGTCATTTTCGAGTACCTTCGCTTCCTGAAGCAGGAGAAGAGGTATTGGCTCATCCCGGTTGTCGTCTTTCTGGTGCTTCTTGGACTCCTGGTGGTTCTGTTTGAGGGTTCGGCAGTGGCCCCGTTCATCTATACGATTTTCTGAGTCACTTGACAATAGAAGCAGGAATCCGTAGCATGAAGTAGCCTCCTCCCGGGGGTTTGTCCTTAGATCATAACCATCCTATATCATATCCTATCATAACTTGGAGGTGTCCAAATGAGGAGAGTGTTCTTGTTTGGCATATGTCTGGCGACGTTCAGCGCGATCGGGCTGGCAGGTCACCGGGGTGCAAAAGTGCAGCCCGTCGATCCGCCTGAGCTTGATGGTGCGGTTGTTGGCGAAGTCCGTGGCGTCAGTCCGTCAGTCTGGGCGATCGGCCCCGGAGACTCCCTTGGAGCGACCGTCAGCGATTACGGAACGAACGGATCAGCCTGTCACAACCTGATCAATTACGGTGACGGAACTCTGTCCCTCGGCAGAATGGCGGCACTGACATCGGATGCGACCGATCGCGGCACCCATTATTCCTATTCAGCGGATGGTGGAGCCACCTGGACGCCTCTTACATGGATTGAAGGAACCCGTCAGGGTTGGGGAAATATTGCGCAGTTCCCCGACGCAGGCGGGACCGAGGTAACCGTTGCCCATTCAGGCATGGCCGCCTGTGTTGACGCGGCAAAGGGTGCGAATGTATGGAGTTGCGGCAACAACGGAAGCGGTGGTGTGTGGCCCAGAATGGCAACCACCAGTCCTTTCTATGTCCATGTCGTGACTCCGGATGCCAATCCCCCGACAACGATTGTGTATGAGCAGTCAGCCGATGCAGGTGTGACCTGGTCGCTGGCAAACCCGATTTTCACCGATCCGGGTTTCTTCCCTGATGCGGATGCTCAGGATATCGCGGCGTTTGGAACGAATGTTGCCATTGTCAATGCGCCGAACCCCGATGGTGTGAATGACATGGATGTTCTGCTCGCGATTTCAACCGACAATGGCGCTACATGGACCGATCAGGTCCTTGATGACATGCCCGGCCCTGGCGATCTTCCCACCGGCCAGGAAGACTATGTCTCTGACACCGGTGTTGCCTGCGTGTATGACGCCAACGGGAACCTGCATGTTACGTGGACCGTCTTCCTTGCTATCGGTGATGCAACCAACTCGCCGGAACAGTTCTATCAGATCGATGCTCCGATCTATTATTGGAGCGAAGCAACAGGAACAATCGAAGTTCCGACCGGCTCGATCACCGACACATCGATTGTGAAACCCGGAAACCTGTTCGGCAATCTGATCACTCAGCCGGATATCGGTGTCGATGCGAACGGCAACCCGTTCATTCTGTATATGCAGCAGATTGGTGAGCAGGATACGGCAGGTCTCTATCTGCAGCACATTTATGCTGTCGCCTCACCGGATGGTGGAACGACCTGGAACACGCCGGTTGATGTGACCCCTGGAGCAGGATTCAACGCAGATTACCACTCGATGGCTGATCTGGTCGATGAATATGTTCATTTTACCTATTTCAGTGATCCCCTCGGCGGAAACGCGGTTCGGGGTAACCATGAAGTGATCCCGGTTGCGGTGATGTACCACAAAGTGCTTGCCTCGGATATCCTCGGAACGACCGGTGTGAATCCTGTCGGAGGTGTTTTGCCTGATGCGTATCAGCTCGAGCAGAACTACCCGAATCCGTTCAACCCGACCACAAATATCCGATACAGCATTCCGAATGAAGCGTTTGTCAGCCTGAAGGTGTATGACATGATTGGCCAGGAAGTGGCAACTCTGGTCGATGGTCATCAGAGTGCAGGAAATTACGTCGCCAATTTCGACGCGACTTCCCTTGCAAACGGAACCTACTTCTACACGCTGAAGGCGGACGGATTCTCGGAAACGAAGAAGATGGTGCTTGTAAAGTAAGACCGTTTCCTTGTATTCAAAAGAGCGCGGGTGTTGTTGCCCGCGCTCTTGTCTTTTCCGTATTGACATTGTGCAGCCATTCTGCTTGATTGCACAGGTCTGACTCGCCGCAGTTCACAACCCAAAGAACGATTCATGTGAAAAGCAAACGATCTCTCTCCGTCCTCGCCCTCCTTTTTGCGCAGTCCATCATGTATGGACAGATCGTGGATTCCCTCCCGCTGTTTGGAACCAGTGTAGATATTGACGTGTACGGAAACATCTACGTCGTCGATTCAGAATCAGCTCTTCTGACGGTGTTTACGAAAGGGACGAAGCAGGTTCGTCAGATCGGAGGTCAGGGTTGGGGGACGGAACAGTTTGATTCTCCCCGGGCGGTGTGGGCAAGCAATGGCCTGGATATTTACGTTGCGGACTACGGGAATCATCGTGTCCAGCGGTACGACAAGACGTTGAGTTATGTCTCAACGCTGTATACCCGCGACAATGAGGATCAAAGTACCAGGTTCGGATATCCTACCGATATGACGCTTACACGTCTCGGTGATCTGTTTGTGTGCGACTCAGAAAATGCAAGGATTCTCAAGCTGACCCGGTCCACTCAACCGGACCGGTCGTTTGGCGGATTTGAAGCCGGGAAAGGCCGATTGTACGCTCCAGTGAGGATTGAGGCTGGCCCGGGGGACAACCTCTATGTGCTCGACAGGAACAGGGTGGTCGTGTTTGATACCTTCGGCAATTTTGTCCGGGAGCTTGGAAAGGGGTTGTTCCGAACCCCAAAGAGAATCTATGCGGATACGGAGAGAGTGCTGATTCTGGATGGAGATCTCCTCTACCGGTTTGATGACAGGGAGAGGCCGATGATTCCTGTGAGTGTTTCGGCATCCGCAGGGGGACGAATCGAGGGCGATGAAGTTCTTTCGATGACACATGCAGGGTCTATTCTCTTCGCACTCACATCAGAAGGTCTGTTCCTGGTACGACTCCCGCCAGCTCGGGAGCAACGGGAAGGATTGACGAAGTAAGAGCAATAGTCCCGCGGTGGACATTTTTTCAATAAGGAGGCTTCAATGGCGAAAAGTCTGAACAAAGTTATGCTGATCGGCAACCTGGGGAAGGATCCTGAGTTGCGATATACGTCCAGTGGTGTTGCTGTGGCAACATTCTCCCTGGCAACCAATGAGAGCTGGAAAGATCAGGACGGCAACACCCAGGAGCGGACGGAGTGGCACAACATTGTCACGTGGCGCAAGCTGGCCGAGATCTGTGGGGAATGGCTGAAAAAGGGGAAGAAAGTGTACATCGAAGGGAGGATACAGACCCGAAGCTATGATGACAAGAACACCGGAGCCAAGAGGTATATTACGGAGATCGTGGCGGACAGCATGATCATGCTCGATTCACGGGGTAGCGATGGGGGGCAGGGGGGACAATCACAATCAGCAGGGGAAGTGAGAAGTCCCGCCGCGGCCGCTGAGGATGATCTGCCATTCTAACACCCGTCGAAGTGATTGCACCAGGATCGGGCGGTCCCTCGCTGCAACCCGGTTTCACCCCATGGTGAAACCGGCAGGAACCTGGGACTTCGTGCCTCTGCGTTTCTTTCTGCTGGCGATCGGTCTTCTGGTTCTCGGCTCCTGTTCGCCTCCTGAGGAACACGGATTCTCACATGCCGTAGTGGTTTCAGCGGATTCTTCCGCCTCAGAGGTGGGGCTTGCGGTTCTTCGCTCCGGCGGAAATGCTGTCGACGCTGCCGTGGCTGTGGGATTTGCCCTCGCCGTAACGTATCCCGAGGCGGGAAATCTCGGCGGAGGCGGATTCATGCTGATACGGCTGGCCGATGGGAGTAGATCGCTGATCGACTTCCGGGAAACCGCCCCTGCTGCAAGTTTCCCCTCGATGTTTCTCGATTCCACGGGGGCGGTGGTCCCGGGCCTGAGCCGGATCGGTCCTCTATCCGCCGGGGTTCCGGGTACTGTCTCAGGGCTGCTTACAGCGCTCACCCGGTTCGGAACAAAGGAGAGGGCGGAAGTGATGGATCGCCCCATTCTCCTGGCGTCCCGGGGTTTTGCTGTTGACGAGCGTCTTGCTGCCTCTCTGGCGGACCAGGAATCGGTGATGATCCGGAACCATGCGGCGGGCGCTATTTTCAGACCAGACGGTCAGGTTCTGAAAAAGGGAGATCTTCTGATCCAGGAGGATCTTGCCGCGACACTAACGTCGATCCGGGATGAGGGGGAAGCAGGTTTCTACAGGGGGAAAACAGCGGAAAGGATCGTGTCCGCGGTCAAAACGGGAGGGGGAATCATAGCAATGGAGGACCTGGCCCGATACAAAGCGGTCAAACGTGAACCGCTCTCCGGGTCATACCGGGGCTATACAGTCCTTACAACTCCTCCGCCATCTGCAGGGGGGACAACGATTCTGCAGATGCTCAACCTTCTCGAATTGTTTCCCGCCGACAGCCTTTCCGATGTGGCATTCTACCATCTCATCGCCGCGGCTGCCGGCCCGTCGTTTGCCGATCGGTTCGAAAGTGCCGGCGACCCGGATGCTGTTCAGGTGCCGGTTGAAGCGATGATTGCCAAAACTCTCGCGCTGGAACGAAAGAAAGCGATCCTTCCCGGGAGAAGATCTCCGGTTGATCGGGCAATACATGATGCGGTTCTTCCTTCCGGCGAGAACGAAACAACGCATTACTGCGTCATTGATGGCGACGGAAATGTGGTGAGTGCCACGGTCTCTTTGAACGACTCTTATGGAAGCCGTACCTTCGTGGAGGGTGCAGGTTTCTTCCTGAACAACGTGATGGATGATTTTACGGTCAAGCAGGGCAACCCGAATCTCTATGGGTTGTCCGGTGGAGAACCGAACAGCATCAGGCCGGGCCGGCGAATGGTAAGTTCCATGTCTCCCACGATCGTCCTGCATGATCAGCAGGTCCGGCTGGTCCTGGGTGGACGCGGAGGGAGCCGGATCCCGACGACGATCGTTCAGGTGATAGCAAGAGTGCTTGACGGAGATCTTACCCTGAGCGAGGCGATGTTGTTGCCACGGGTTCATTATCAGTGGCGCCCGGACCTGCTCTACTATGAGCCGGGGTGGAGTGAGGGTAGGATTCTCAGAGAACTGGGTTCCTTCGGGTACCAGCTGGCAGTTCTTCCTTCATCTCCGGGCCGGGTTCAGGCGATCGAGCGTAGAAACGGAATGTACTATGGAGTCTCTGATTCCCGGGAAGGTGGGTGGACAGCAGGTTTTTGATCAGCGGGCTCCGATCTGTTCAAGGACCTCGAAAGCGGCAGGAAGGTCCGGCCTGAGCTGGATCGCCTTCCCAAGAGCCCGCTTCGCTTCTTCTCGCTCCTCCAACTGCGCGTAGACCCTTCCCATGTTGACCCACGCTTCGTACGTTCCCGGCCATCGGTCCACCTGCAGCTGATACTCCTTCAGAGCGCTTTTAAATTCGCCCAGGAGATAGTAGGTGTTGCCAAGGTTCGTATGCGTTTCCTGATGGTCCGGTTCCAGCACCAGGCTCGAGCGGTAATGCCTGAGCGCTTCAGACGGCTGCCCCAGATACCTCCCAAGAATGTTCCCCAGGTAGAAATGCGCAAGATAGTTCGTTGAATCGATAGAGAGGGCTTCCTCGAACAGAGCACGGGATTCGCCCCACTGTCCGATCCTGGCAAGAGATGTGGCGAGACCCTCCAGATACTGAGGATTTGCCGGTTTTCGCGCAACGGCCTTTCTGAAGAAGACGATCGCCGAATCAGATTCACCCAGCCTGGCATAGGCTTCCGCGAGTTCGAACTGCATACGGTCAGAATCCCGGGAAAGATCAAGTGCCCGGCGAAATTCACGGACAGCTTCATGGTCCTCACCTCGCTCGCGCAGGGCCTCCCCGAGCCGAAAGTGTCCCTGAGGATCGTCCGGAACAGATTCGATGCCGGGCCTGAGATATGACAGCGCGGAATCTATGTACAAAGGTCTGTTGTCATGCTCACGAAAGTAGTAGGAATACGCCATTCCCAGCCTCAGCTCTTCTCCGTCGCCTCCGGAGTCAATGAAAGGAACAAGTCTGACCACTTCTTTTTCCTCCGGCGGGCGCCGGATGAGAGTCCAGTCAATCTCCGCCTCACTTGCATCAATTCTGATCCAGTGGTCGGTATTGGAGACACCATGAAGAGTGTTGTCGCTGCCGGTCTGATTCATATGGCAGGTGATGCAGTTGTCAGTCTGCCTGTGAAGATCGCCGGGACCGTTTTTCTTCTTTGCAGACAGGGAGCCAGGTGGATGACAGCTCAGGCATCGCTCGTTATAGTGTGCCGGAGTGAATGTCTTGATCGAGAAATGAGGATCATGGCATGTTATACACGTGAGGGAGCCTTCGCTCCCGCGAAAACATGCGGAGAGGGCGAGACGCTGGGGACTGTCGCCAACTTCAATCACTTCTTTGAGGGTCCGTTCGGGAACATACACAGAGCGATGCGTTTCAAGGGGGATGCCGGGACGGTACCCGAACCAGTTACCCATCTCTTTCAGGACCCATGCCTTCCCCATGAGATGGCATTGCTGACAGACATCGAGCTGCTCCTTTGAAGGAAGCTTTGCCGGGTTCACAATTGATGGACGCTGGTCCTCCCGATCAGGACGGCCTGTTATTTCCTGCTGAATATGAAGTTCTCCCGGTCCGTGACAGCGTTCGCAACCAATGCCAAGATCATACGGTGGGACAAAGCGATCAACCGCATCAGGCAATTCAACAAGGTATGAGTTGTGGCATGAGAGACACTTTCCCCCGGCGAACCGCGAGAACCGGAGGTTTTCATGATCACGGTATCCCGGGCTCAGATCCCACGCCTCCTTATGAACGTACCAGGTCAAAGGGAGTTCATACAGCATTCCATTCTGATCATTGAAGTACATCCGGAGATTGTTGCCGGAACCCATGACGAACTGTGCTTCAACCATGCGCTCATGGATAATTTTCCCCTCCACACCCCGCCGAAACTCACGTTGATAGAACCTCCCGTTCAGTTGTATCATCTCATAGTAATAATCCTTCACAGGGTCATAGACCGGCGTTTCCTGAGGGAACTGCTCGATGATATTTGACTGATCAAGCCTTGACATCGAACGGCCCATCTCTGATCGACTGTACGCGTCGAAAATCTCCTGGTGGCAGGCAGCACAGGCCTGAGAGCCGACGTACGAGACGGCCGGCGAGAGGTTGGCAAACGGAGGAGGGTTCGGGGAAGGTCCAGAACAATTTCCGAGGAAGAGGGCCGGGATGAGCAGTCGAGCCGACAGCCGGGCAGGGCCAATATGGGAGAAAGGAGGTA
>JAOUDE010000096.1 GCA_029859455.1 Ignavibacteria bacterium
CAACTGCTGCTTATCGTGCGTTCAGATTCTCAAGGAAGTTGACGATCAGGCGGACGCCGAAGCCGGATCCTCCCCGCGGTATATAGTCCGTGCCCTCTTCCAGGATCGCAGGGCCGGCAATATCGAGATGGATCCATGGATATGCACCGATGAACTTCTTGAGAAAGAGTGCGGCGGTGATTGCTCCTGCCCACCGTCCGCCCACGTTCCGTACATCGGCGATATCGCTCCGGATCAGCTTCTCGTATTCCTCAAACAGTGGCAATTGCCACACATACTCATGAGTCCGCTCACCCGCCTGGCGGAGGCCGTCGATACTCTTCTGGTCGGTCCCCATCGCGCCTGCCGCAACATGTCCAAGCGCAACGACGCAGGCGCCGGTCAGCGTGGCGAGATCGATCACGAGGTCAGGTTTGTACCGTGCCGCGTAGGAAAGAGCATCGGCGAGAATCAGACGTCCCTCCGCATCGGTGTTGTCAACCTCGGATGTCTTGCCATTGTAGTGCGTGACGACGTCCCCCGGCTTTACCGCGTTCCCGTCCGGAAGATTTTCGGCGGCCGGGATGATACCGATCAGTTGAACCGGAAGTTTCAATTGTGTCGCGCTCTGCATTGTGCCGACAACAGCAGCTGCGCCCGCCATATCCATCTTCATCTCTCCCATTCCCGCTGAGGGCTTTATGGAAATTCCTCCCGAGTCAAACGTGACCCCTTTGCCTATCAGCACGACTGTGGGAACCCTCGTCCGTCCCGGACGGTATTTCATAATGATAAACCGGGGGGGCTTTCTGCTCCCTTTGGACACGGCGATGAGTCCACCCATCTTGAGAGACCGGATCTTCCTTTCGTCGAACACGGTGACGGAAAACCCGGCCTTTCGGCCTGTCACACGGGCAGCCTGTGCCAGGGTCTCGGGGTAGATCTCATTTCCGGGGGCGTTCGCGAGATCCCGTGCAAGGATCGTCCCCGCGCAGGTGGTCTGAGCACGGTTCATTCCGGACCGGATTTGTTTTGTGTCAGCCGCGCGGGTGCTGATCAGTTCAACCTTCTTCAGAGTTTTTTTCTTCGGCCGTTTCTCGGTAAAGTACTTGTCGAACCGGTATGACGAGAGCATGAGGCCTTCCGTCACCGCGCCTGCCACATCGCCGACTGAAAGATCACCGAGTGGCTCGACCACGACTGCCATCGAGGCACTCCGGGTCGCTGCCGCCGCCTTGCCTGCCCGTGCCGCTGCAATCCTGATCGTTTCGAGTGTCACCTCTGCACTCTTGCCTGCTCCGACCACCACAAGGTTCCGGCACTTGATTCCCTGCGGAAAGAGGGTGACAACCTCTTTTTTCTTTCCTGAAAAGGAGGAGGCCGTGATGTTTGCAGGAAGTTCCGGCGACAGCTTCTTCAGTCTGGAATTCAGATGAGCCACCTGTTTTCGATCCTGTCCCGCCAGAAGTACAACGGTATCTGTCTTGAGTGTCCTGAGGGCTGATTGTCTGGTCGTAAATGAGATCATTGTTTCCTTTGTTCGTGTTGGAGATATTTTCCGGCTGCCCGGAGGACGTCCCGCTTGAATGATTCGAGGCCGACGTTCTGCATTCGGGCCCCCGCCGCGTTCCTGTGTCCTCCTCCTCCGAATTCCTTTGCCAGTTCGTTCATCGGTATCTCAGCTCTGGACCGAAGACTCATTTTAACACCATCATTCAGCTCGAGGAAGAGGATCCCCGCTTCGACGCCCTGAATGCTCATCGGGTAGATCGTAAAATTATCGGTATCCGACTCAACCGTGCCGGTTCGGCGGAGCATCGCCTGGTCGATGGTAATATGTGCGAGGAGGCCCTGATAGGCAAGATCGAGAGTTGCCAGAGTCTCTCCCAGAAGTCGAATACGCCCGGGAGACCATTGTTCATAGATCTCCCGATAAATGTTTCCCGGATCGGCTCCCCTGGCGATCAGGTCACCGACGATCGAATGAAGTTCCGGATCGACATGCGAGTAGCGGAACGATCCTGTATCAGTCATGATCGCACAGTACAGCGCTCTGGCAATTGCAGGAGATATCGCCTCCGGCGGATCGGCCTCGGTGAGAATCCTGTACACGAGTTCACCTGTTGAAGAAGCCTCCTGGTCGACAACGTAGTGGTCGGCAAAGGAAGCGGGATCGAGATGGTGATCGATACAGACCTTGACCGCTCTGCTCGCAGTGACAGCGGGCTCCATCGAGCCGAGCCGACCGGGGTGGTTGGTGTCCAGGACCACGAGAACGTCGGTCCCCGCGATCATATCCGCATGATCCGCGTGGACATATTGTTGGATGACTTTATGAGGATCCAGGAAAAGATAGAGGGCGGGGGGAGCATCGTGGTTCAGGATGTGGACTTCCTTTCCTTTCGATTGCAACCATTCGGCCAGTGCTATTTCCGACCCCAGGCCATCACCATCCGGGTTGACATGGGTCGAAAGAACAAACCGGTTGTGTTCGGTGAACAGGGGGAGGATTGCCTTAATTGCCGAATTCAGCATCCGGCTTCACGACAGAATCGCACATACGGCGCAATATAGTCAAAAAGGAGGGAACAAAAAAGGGAGGCCTGTGGCAGGCCTCCCCGTGATTGCGGCGTACCGGTTACTGAATGACCCAGGTTTCCTCTCCGTCAAGAAGTGCCTGCAGATCGGTGTCGGCGGCTCCGGCCCTGGCCTTTGCCACCTGCCGGGTCAGTGCCGCGTCGTATGTCTCTCTCTTGTCTGCCAGGAAGACACCCATCGGCCGGGGGAGGCCCGGGTTCCGTGTCATGTCAGCAAGAATCGCTGCCAGTGTGGTATCCTCTTCATTGTGTACAAGAAGGTCGCTGACGGAGTGCGATCCGTCAGCGATGCTGACCACCTCGGGAGTGAACCCATTGACCCGGATCCCCTTGTCTTTCGCCTTCCCGAAAACGAGCGGCTTACCGTGTTCAAGGTACACAACATTGTCAGCCCGGCTCTCTTTTTCCGTGAACTGGAAGAATGCCCCGTCGTTGAAGACGTTGCAATTCTGGTAAATCTCGAGGAATGCTGATCCGCGGTGCTGTTCCGCCCGACGGATCATCTCTTGCAAATGTTTCGGGTCCCGATCCATTGTCCGTGCCACAAAGGTCGTTTCGGCGCCGAGTGCGAGGGTAACCGGGATAAAGGGGTAGTCGAGAGACCCTCCAGGGGTTGATTTGGTTACCTGGCCGATGACGGAAGTAGGGGAGTACTGTCCCTTCGTGAGTCCGTAAATCTCATTGTTAAACAGAACGATCTTGATATCCAGATTCCTTCGCAGCATATGGATCAGGTGGTTTCCGCCGATGCTCAAACCGTCCCCATCACCGGTGAAGACCCATACGTTCAGATCAGGATTCGCCAGTTTCACGCCGGACGCGATTGCCGGCGCCCTTCCGTGAATTCCATGCAGGCCGAAAACATCCAGGTAGTAGGGGAAACGGCTTGAGCAGCCAATGCCCGAAATTGCCACATAATTCTCCCTCTTGTGGTCGAATTCCGGGAATACGCGCTGGACCTGTGCCAGGATGGAATAATCTCCGCAGCCGGGACACCATCGGACGTCCTGGTCAGACTGGAAATCCTTGAGGGTCAGTTTCTTTTCCTGTGCGGGTTTCTCCGTCACTTCAGCCATTGTTTCCTCCGATGATTTCTTCGATCGCTGCCTCGAGTTCTTCGGTGTGGAGTGGAAGACCTCTGACCCTGTTGAAACCCTTTGCAGGGATCAGATATTTTGCACGAAGCAGTTTGATCAACTGTCCACTGTTGATTTCAGGTACCAGGATATTCTTGAACCGGTAGAGAATCTCACCCAGGTTCTCCGGAAACGGGTTCAGATGTCGCAGGTGAAGCTGGGACACCTGTTTGCCCTTCTGTCGGACATTTCTGACGGCGCTCTTGATCGAGCCGAACGTGCTTCCCCATCCGACGACGAGGAGTTCACCCTCTGCGGGTCCGTCGATCTCAGCATGCGGAACATCTTTCGCGATCCTTTCGATCTTGTCGGCCCGCATCCTGACCATCAGATCATGATTTTCCGGATCGTAACTGATGTTCCCGGTCAGATGCTCTTTCTCCAGTCCTCCGATCCGGTGCTCCAGGCCTGCTGTGCCCGGAATGGCCCACGGTCTCGCCAGTGTGTCCTTGTCACGCGCGTAAGGTTGAAATCCTTCCGGATCCCGTGCGAACGAAACGGGGATTTCGGGCAGCTCATCAGCATTCGGGATCTGCCACGGCTCTGCTCCGTTGGCGAGATAGCCGTCGGTCAGACAGATGACCGGGGTCATGTACTTGATCGCAATGCGGCATGCTTCATACACCATTTTGAAGCACTCTGCCGGTGTTGCAGCGGCGAGCACGCAGATCGGCGACTCTCCGTTGCGTCCATAGATGGCCTGCATAAGATCGGCCTGTTCCGTCTTGGTCGGGAGGCCGGTGCTGGGGCCGCCGCGCTGGACGTCGATCACGACAAGGGGGAGTTCGAGCATGATCGCGAGGTTGATCGCTTCCGCTTTCAGGGCGAGACCGGGACCGCTGGTTGTCGTCACGGCCAGGTTTCCGGCGTAAGAAGCGCCGATCGCCGCACAAACTGCTCCGATCTCATCTTCCGCCTGAAACGTCTTCACGCCGAAACGCTTAAGGGCCGCCAGCTCGTGGAGGATGTCACTCGCCGGTGTAATCGGGTAGCTTCCAAGAAAGAGGTTGAGTCCTGATTTCTGCGACGCGGCGACCAGACCGAGGACAGTCGCAGAGTTGCCCATGATATTCCTGTACCTTCCGGGGGGAAGTGTCGCCGGTTTGACTTCGAACCTTGTGGTGAAGATTTCGACGGTTTCACCGTAGTTGTACCCCGCCTGGAGGACCCGCCGGTTTGCTTCGGCGACCTGGGGATCCTTCTTGCTGAACTTGTCATCGATGAACTTGAACGACTGGTCGAGCGGGCGGTTATAGAGCCAGTACATCAGCCCGAGTGCGAAGAAATTCTTGCTCTTGTCGATCGCCCTGGTGGACAAATTCATATCTTCGAGGGCATTCGCGGTCAACTTGCTGATCTGGACCGGATGAACCTGGTATCCCGCGAGAGAGCCGTCTTCGACCGGGTTTGACGTATACCCCGCCATTCTCAGATTCTTCTCAGAGAAGGAGTCGGTATTCACGATGATGGTACCGCCGCCGCGCAGGCCCGAGAGGTTGGTTACGAGGGCGGCAGGGTTC
This sequence comes from Ignavibacteria bacterium, assembly GCA_029859455.1. GTDB lineage: Bacteria > Bacteroidota > Ignavibacteria > UBA10030 > UBA6906 > JAOUDE01. Next base: position 5,233 of record JAOUDE010000096.1, read on the forward strand.
ATTGCTACAAGGACGTCGCAACTGTCCCCCGGTGTCAGGATATCGTTGCTCCCGAAGTGGATCTGAAAGCCGCTGACGCCGTATGTCGTACCGGCCGGTGCGCGGATTTCTGCAGGGAAATCAGGGAGCGTGCTGAGGTCGTTTCCCAGGACAGCGGTGGTGTTTGTGAACTGGGTTCCGGTGAGCTGCATCCCGTCTCCCGAGTCTCCGGCAAAACGGATGGTGACTTCTTCGAGTACCTTTGTATTCTTTTCCATTGATGAGATAGAAGGTTTGATGTATTTGTGATTGATGATTGGTTTCTGTTGAAAAAGATCCTGTTTTTGTCCCGTAGTTGCAAGGGTTTCGTGTCCGGACTAAAAAAAATCCCGCCGAGGCGGGATTTTCATCTGTCCTGTGTTATTCCCGGACAACCCAGACTTTTATGTTGCCTGCAACTCCCTGGGGAAGCTTGACCGGCACATCGTAGATTCCCAGGCTCTTGATCGGTTCCTCCAGCTCGATCGACCGCTTGTCGAGCGTGATCTTTTTCTCGGCAAGTGCGTCGGAAATCATCTGTGAGGTCACCGCTCCGAACAGCTTCTCATCTTCTCCGACCTTCATCTGCAGAGTAATGGAGACCTTCTCAAGCTCCTGAGCCATATGTTCGCTGGATTTCTTCTCTTTGTTGCTTCGTTTTGAGGCTTGCTTCTGCTCTTCCTCAAGGGCCCGCATGTTTCCCTTGCTGGCAGGGAACACGAGGTCCCGGGGAATCAGATAATTCCGTGCATATCCGTCCTTGACATCGACGACGGAGCCGACGGTGCCCAGGTTGTCAAGATCTTTGCGCAATATAACTTTCATAAGTATACTCCTCAGCGAATCGAATCGGAAACGTAGGGGAGCAGCGCCAGGTGGCGTGCCCGTTTGACAGCCGTTGTCAGCTGCCTCTGAAATTTTGCCGACGTCCCGGTTATTCTGCGCGGAATAATCTTTCCCTGTTCGCTGACAAACCGTTGCAGCAGCTTCTCATCCTTGTAGTCGATGTAAATCGTACCTGCTTCGGTAAACCGGCACTTTCGCTTCTTCCTTGCCAGTTGTCCGTTGCGGTCCCTTCGAGAACGACCGCCGGGTCCTCTGCTGCTTCCTCGTCGTGGTTTCATGATAATGCTCCTTTCTCTTCCGTGGCCGTCGGGGTCGTGGCTTCCACGGATTCTTCTGCGGCCACTGCCTCTCGCAGCGCTTTCGCGCGCGCTTTGAGGGCGTTCCTGCTCAGCCGAACCGTCAGATAGCGGAGGATCAGCTCATCGAGTTGATATGCCCTCTCGAGCAGCGCGATGAGCGGTGCGTCAGCCTCGAATTCGATATGGCAGTAGAAACCGGTGGTCTTCTTGTTGATCGGATAGGCGAGGCGTTTACGTCCCCACTTGTTGAGCGAGGTGACATTCCCGCCGTTCTTGGTGATGATGTCCTGCGTCCGCGTGATGGCGGCTTCGATCTGCGCATCATCGATCGATGCGTTCACGATGAACGTGGTTTCGTAGATGTGTTTCGCGGTTGACACGTGTTCCTCCCTTTGGACTATACATGAGCGTCGGCGAGCCGAAACTCAGGGCCCTCCGCTGCCTGATGTGCGCGGAGAGCAGGGTTATTTATGCAGAACCGGTACTATTGAACCGGCTCATTGTTGTTTCAAGACCTTCGCGGCAATAGAACTCAATCGCGTCGGCACAGCGGGCGACCATGGCGGTCACAAGTTTCAACTCTTCCCTGTGAAACGGGGAGAGGACGAAATCCGCAAGATCATTTTCCGTCTCGGGATCCTTCGGTCCGATTCCGCACCGGCAACGGGCGATTTCCTCCGTCCCGAGCGACCCTATTACCGAAGCGAGTCCGTTGTGTCCTCCGTCGCTTCCTGCGGGGCGAAGTCGAAGCGATCCGAGCGGCAGGGCAACATCATCGATGACAACGAGAATCCGGTCCTGTTCTATCCCGAACAGCGGCATCGCCTCACGAACGGCGATTCCCGAGAGATTCATGAAGGTGAGCGGTTTCAGGAGGACCACGCCGGCTCCTCCGAACCTTTTCCTCAGATAGAGAAACTCTCCTTTTCCCGGAGACCACTCTCGTTTCCATCGCCGGGCCAGACAATCGACGACCTGGAAGCCGACATTATGCCGTGTTCCCTCGTACTGGTATCCCGGGTTCCCAAGGCCGACAATGAGCGTCTCATCCATGGGATGCCGGAATCAATCCTCTTTCTTCTCTCCGTCGCTCTCCTCGTCCTCGTCATCCTTCTTTCCCTTGCCGACAACCTCGGGCTCGGCGGCCTCTTCGGTTGCAGCTTCCTCGGGCGTCGGTTCTTTCACGACGGTCGGAGGCAGGACGGCAACAATGGTCTGTTCCTCTGAATCAAGAAATTCGACATCAGGAACGTTCAGATCTCTGATATGGACACTCATGTGAATCTCAAGACCGGCCACGTTGATCTCTATCTTCTCCGGGATATTCCGGGGAAGGCAGAGGACCCGGACCTTGTGCATCAGATGCTGAAGACGTCCGCCGGTTTCGCGCACTCCTTTCGGAACGCCGCCAACCAGAACGACCGGGACATCGATGGTGAGCTGCTCGCCTTCTCTCAGGCCCTGGAGATCGAAATGAATCGGGAGGTCCGTCACCGGATCGAATTGAACATCCCTGACGATACATTTCTTTGATGACTGATTCTCGATCTGAAGATCGATGATATTCGTCTTCGAAGTGAACACGAGCGGCGCCAGCCGGGTGGCGAGAACCTGAATATGCAGGTTCTGGTCACCATGTCCGTAGTAAACTCCCGGTGTTTTCCCTGTGGCGCGGACCCGCTTGGCTCCTTTGCCGAGTGATTCACGTATCTCTGCTTTGAGAACAAAATCTGACATGCGAGTTCCTTCCAGCTATCCTTTGTCAACGTCGAACAGCGAGCTGATCGACTTGTGTTTGAACGTCCGTTTCATCGCTTCGGCAAAAATCCACGCCACCGATTCCACCTCGACATTCTTCAGGTTGCCGTTAATCGGGAGCGAATCTGTTACAACAAGTTTCTTCAGTCCGGAGTTGGTTATTCTCTCACACGCATTCCCGGACAGAACCGCATGAGTTGCCGCCGCATAGACATCGACCGCCCCTGCATTCTTGAGCGCCGCAACGGCGTTGCACAATGTTCCTGCGGTATCGATCAGATCATCCACAATGAGGATGTTTCTGCCTTCCACATCGCCGATGATATTCATCACTTCCGCTTCGTTCTGCCTCGGCCGCCGCTTGTCGATCAGGATAAGATCCGCTTCGAGTCGCTTGGCGTACGCACGTGCCATCTTGATTCCCCCCACATCGGGGGAGGCGACAGCAAGTTTCGGGATTTTGTTCTCCCGGAAATGCTTCACAAGCACCGCAGACGAATAAAGATGGTCCACCGGCATATCAAAGAATCCCTGGATCTGCGGTGCGTGGAGATCCATGGTGATCACCCTGTCTGCACCCGCCGCCGTGATCAGGTTGGCGATCAGCTTTGCGGTGATCGACACTCTCGGCTGATCCTTCCTGTCCTGACGGGCATACCCGAAATACGGAATCACGGCAACTACCTTGCGTGCGGATGCA
>JAOUDE010000414.1 GCA_029859455.1 Ignavibacteria bacterium
TTCTCAATGATATCGATTTCCTCCCACGAGTTCTGCCCGACATCGCCGCACCAGAGATACCCGGTTTCCGGATCGAAACTGAAGCGCCATGGGTTTCTCATCCCGGAGGCATAGATCTCTTCAAGATATCCTTCGGTATTTCCATAGTAGGGGTTGTCGATCGGGATCCCGTAGTTGTTCCCTCCCGACGGGTTATCGACATCGATCCTCAGGATTTTTCCGAGCATCTCCTCGAGGTTCTGAGCGCGGCACTGAGGGTCGCCAAACGAGCCACCGTCGCCGGAGCCGATATAGAGGTAACCGTCATCCGGCCCGAACGCCAGCGAACCTCCATTGTGGTTCCCGTACGGCTGTGAGAATTCAAGAAGAACGAGCTCGCTGGCCGGATCGGCGACATCAGGGTCACCGGTGACTTCGAATCTGGAAATGACGCTGCGTTCCGGTCCGGAGGCTGTGTAGTATACATAGAAGAACCCGTTGGATGTATAATCAGGATGGAATGCGAGGCCCAGGAGCCCTTCTTCCGAGCCTCCGTCATCGACCCTTGCTTCGATATCCAGGAAGGTCGATTTCGCGCCTGTCGAGCCGTCGTTCTGGAAGACGGAAATCACACCACGTTGCTCGACAACGAACAACCTGTCAGATCCGTCTGCGGCGTTGCGGAGGTCAACCGGTGAGCTGAACGAAAGATTCGGAAATGCTTCCTGAATCGAATACTGAGCATTGCCGGTTGACGTCATGAGTGCGAGGAGCACGACCACTCCGGAACAAATCGTCTGTATCGTTTTCATTGGTGTCCCCCTGGTTATTTCATGAGTAACATAGATTTCGCAGCAGTTTCGTAATCGGTGGAGATGCGATAGATGTAGAGTCCGTTTGCGACAGCCTGACCGTGAGAATTGTTCCCACTCCAATAGACAGAGTGAACGCCCGCTTCATGAAAGCCCTTAACCAGCGTGATAACATGGTTACCAAGCACGGAGAACACCGTGAGCGAAACATTACCCGGGCGGCTGAGACTGAATCGGATGGTCGTTGAGGGATTGAACGGGTTCGGGTAGTTTCCAAGCAGAATCGGTTCTGAGGATTCTGTGATGCCATCCGTCGGGAGAATCGTAAATGTCGCTTCATCAGAGTCGCTCGCACCCTCCGGGTCTGTCGCCGTAAACAGAATCGTTTCAGAGCCTGACCAGTTGCTGCCTGGCTGTCGTATCCTCATCCTGCGCCGAATCGCGTCGTAGCGCACCTGAAGCTCGGTATTGCCGGTCCAGCTCCAGGTGATTTCCTCATCCCCGTTGTCAGGATCAGATACGAAGATGTCAAATGACAGAGGTTCAAATCGTTGGCCGCGATCGACCGTCTGGTCCGGTATATCGGTGACTACCGGGGGGAGGTTTCCATCCACGAACGCGGATACATCAAATACCTCGACACCGTTATCAAAGAAGGAGGCGGCATATCCGAACGATCCCAGAATGGAGACGGACCGGGCGCCTGCAAGAGCCGTCGCTGCATCGTCAAACAAGGCGCCTGCGTGGACCGGATTGGCCGGATCGGAAATATCGACAACCTCGATTCCTCCGTCCACATTGGCAGAAACAAAGGCATAAGATCCGCTGACATCCACCGCCCAGGCGGCGTTCAGGGCTGTCGTTGCGTTGTCAAAGAGAGCGCCCGTGTGTTCCGGATTGAACGGGTCTTCGATATTCACGATCTCGAGTCCGTCATCGATATAGGAAGCGATGTACGCATAGGAGCCCGCAACGGCGATTGCCCGGGCCCCGTCAAGGGCACGGTTGGGAGTGTCGAACAATGCGCTGACGTGAACCGGATTGGCAGGGTCGCTGACATCGATGATTTCCAGTCCGTCGTCTTCCCGTGCTGCTACAAATGCGTATTCTCCAACCACGTATACGGCATACGCTCCGTCCAGTGCCGTTGTCTCGTCATCGAAGATCGACCCCAGGTGAACGGGGGAGGAGGGGTCGGAAATATCCACTATAGCGATTCCATCGTCATCGAATCCTGCCACATATGCCAGGGAACCGTCGACGAAGACATTCCTGGCGCCCGCGAGGGCGGATGAGGGCGTATCAAACAGTGCTGAGACATGTGTGGGATTTCCCGGATCCGAAATATCGAGGATCTCCA
>JAOUDE010000097.1 GCA_029859455.1 Ignavibacteria bacterium
CGCCGGTGCGAAGAGCCGTAAGAGAATCCCCCTCCAGGATCGCCATCGGTCCTCCGGTCGCCCCGTCGAATAACAGCATCAATCCATGAATCGTCGGGAGGCCGAGATCCGGGTTGTTGCGGAACAGAGTCACGGTCTTGACACCGAGGGCTTCCGACGCGGGGAGATAAGAGGGCATGAACAGAGCGACCCCGTCCGTCGGACCGACGTCGATCCTTGACCTGGGGGGAACAACAGCGTCACCGGAACTGATCGCAATGAACGCGGAACGCATGACGCCGATCATTTCCGTCATCGTGATCGCGCGGCGAATGTCCGACGCACGGTAGCATGGAATCGCCATCGAAGACATCAGCGGAGGAGGAACCCGTCCTTCAGCGGATCCAGCGGGTCGAGGAAGAACTGATGACGGCCCGTTATGAATGCTCTGCCGAAGACCTCCGGGTCGACGAATGGAAACGGGTCGCCCGGAGATTCTGCAATCACCTTTCCGGTGAAGGTCGTTCCGAGAATGCTCTCGATGACGATCTCCTCACCCGTCCCGATCTCCTTTCGTGCATGGTGGATCGCCAGTCTCGCACTCACCCCCGTACCGGTCGGGCTCCGGTCCACCTCGCCGTCTGCAAAAATGCAGACGTTCCGGCTGTGAGAGCCGGGAGAGACGGGCGCCCCTGTGAAGATAACTCCATAAAGGAACTCCAGGTCCTTCTTCTCCCCGGGGTGATGAAGATCGACAGACCGGAGCTGGCGTTTGATCGCCCTCCCCGCCTCTCTCAGCTGGGAGACGTGATGCCCATCCAGCCGAAGGCCGATTTGCTCCACACCAACAAAGGCATAGAATGCACCCCCGAAGGCAATATCATAACGCACTCTTCCGATCTCCGGAACAGTTGTCTCCTGGTCCAGACAGACAACAAACGAGGGAACATTCTGAAAACGGACACGTTCCACAATGCCCCCCGATTCCTCGACGAACGCGGTCACTGCCCCCGCCGGGGTATCGATGACGATCCTGGTTTCAGGAGCTGTCCTCGGGACCATCCCTGTCTCCACTGCAACAGTTGCAACCGCAATGATGCCGTGTCCGCACATGGTGCTGTATCCCTCGTTGTGAAGGAAGAGGACACCAAATGCGGCGTCCGGTGACTGCGGAGGAACAATGACACACCCGTACATATCGGCGTGGCCGCGCGGTTCCCACATCAGCGCTGTCCGGATGCTGTCGGCGTGCGTCCGGAAGGACTGGCGCTTCTCCAGAATCGACCCTCCCTTCAGTTCCGGGAATCCCGCAAGGATGACCCGGAGGGGTTCCCCCGCTGTGTGCGCGTCGATTGCTGTGATTGTTACCATCCCGGTCGGCGGGCGCCATGCAAGGGCGGCGGAGAGGTCCATCAGGGCCTCCTGAGGAAATCTTCCCCGGTCTTTTCAGGAGCCAGGTAGGCCCACCGGAGGTCCATCGTAACATAAAAAAGGTCATCCGCGATTCTGAATTCCCGGGGGTCCACACCATCCAGATTCATTGTCTGCCAGCTGGTCGTCGGCCTGATTGTCTCGAACCGATCGGGACCGGTCGTCACACTGAGATTCATCGAAAAATCTCTCGCATCGGCGTCCCAGCGGTATTGCATCACCGTGTTCGGTCCCTGGCGGGTGATATAGACCTGCAACTCCGGAATGGCGGAGGCCCGGAAGTACTGATCGAAGAAAGGCGTGTAATCAGTTTCTGTTCGCTCATTGATGAAGGTGATGATCTCCTCCGCCGTCACCGTCTTCATGCGAAAGGTCGTTGCGAGACCCCGGATCAGATCCCACCAGAGTTCGTCATTGCCGATCTCATGCCGCAGGGTGTTCAGCGCCAGTTGTCCTTTGTTATACATATCCCTCGATCCGGAATTGTGCACGTTGTACACACCTGTCATCGGGCGGTCATTGGCGACACTTGATTTCTTCGCGTTGATGTAGTCGATGGCGGCTTCATAACCCCATTGTTCCTCCACGAAGATCGCCTCGGCATACGCGCCGAAGCTCTCATGGATCCACATATCCGCAATATCCTTCGCCGTGACACTGTTCCCCCACCACTCGTGCGCCGTCTCATGCACTATAATGAAATCGAACAGAAGTCCGGTACTTGAGGACGGACCGACCGCCGATTGAGCGGTTCCGGCATACCCGTTCATGTACTGATTCCCGTACGCAATCGCACTCTGATGTTCCATACCGAGATACGGTGTTTCCACCAGCTTGTAGCCGTCGTCCGAAAACGGATAGCGGCCGAAGTATTTCTCAAACGTTTCCAGCGTAGGGCGCACCTGCCTGAATTGCCGTGCCGCTTTTTCCCGGTTGTATGGCAGGACGTAATAGTCCAGACTCAGCGTGTCCCCATTACGGATCAGAGAGTCACTGAAGTGGTCATACGCGCCGATATTCACGGTGACGTTGTAATTGTTGATCGGGTTGCCCACAAACCAGTCGAACCGGCTCCATCCCTCCTCCGCCTCAGAAACCGAGCGGAGGCGGCCGTTCGAAATATTCTGCAGCCCGGATGGCACGGTGACACTGATCAGCATACTGTCCGGTTCATCCGCCTGATGATCCTTGTTCGGCCACCAGAGACTCGCTCCTGTTCCCTGACAGGAAACGGCGATCCATGGATTGCCTTCTGCGTCGGTCGTCCATGTAAACCCCCCGCTCCAGGGAGGCCGTTCGGCGGAGATCGGTATTCCGCCGTATCTGACAATAACCACACCGGTTTCCCCCGCAAGGTTCTCACTGGGCATGTCGAGAAAGACAGCTCCTTCTTCGCGGACATAGCGAACCTGCTCTCCACGTTCCGTCCGAATATCGCTGATAATCATCGAAGGAAAAAGATCAAGCTGCATTCTTCGGAATGGTTCGGTCACCCGGTACCGGATGAGATTCGACCCGTCAACTCTCTTTGCTTCGGGATCGACCCTGACATCAAGATGGTAATACAGGACATCATAGCAGGTACGGTATTTGGACAGCCCTCCCCGCAGGGAGTCCGCCCTTGTGAATTCAGCCTGACTGTGCAGAAGAGATGGATACAGAATCATGATGAGGAGACCGAGGATATAGGATCGACTGTGCGTCATGTGGGATATTCTCTGCGTGGATGTGATCAGATGAGAATGGTATCGAATTATGGCCCTCGGTGCAACAAGGAGGTCCACCGGGACGTGTCTTATGTGTGTATCTACTGATTGACATTGGCGGATGGAATTGGTACACTGCCAAATAGTTATTCAATGTTCCAAACAACGGAGAACCAGAGTGCGATGTTCGATCCTGTTGGAACGGCTGGTACCGGCTCTCACACTTTTCTTCTTTTGTTTCAGCGACACCGCGCAGTCTCAGTATTACTTCAACCCCGGCGGAAGTTTTCAACGGCCTGACTCCACGGCCAGTCTGTCGGTCGAAGAACTGAGCTTCCCCGTTCTCTCGATCGACATGAGGTCAGCGGGGATGGGATTGACCTCGATTTCCGATACTCTTGCTGACAACGCGCTGCAAATCAACCCTGCCCTCAGAGCCGGACGGACCGGTTTTCACGGTTCTTTTGTCGTGTACGGCGCAATACCTGTCCGCACATTCGACGCGATCACATTTCTGGGAAACAGCGAAGGGGAGTTCATCAGCGGAAGCACAGCCAAGGATCTCTACGACGTCGTCAACGCGTACTCAAACGATCCTTCACTCCTCCCCGAGGTGAGCGCTGCGATTCAGAGACTGCTCGAGGTTCCAAGGACAATGGTGGAGCAGTTGGTGGGCGATCCGAACAATCCGGACCAGAACGGAGCGAACCTTGCTGCCAATTTCCAGTTCCAGATAGGACAATTCGGTGGTTCCGTGATGGCGTACGGACAGTCCGGCTTTGTTATCGACATGGGATCGGTGTACAACGAATTCCTCAATGTACTCCTCACCACCAACTTCCAGGACACGTCTGATGTTATCGAAGCGATCTCGCGCCTCCAGGGAATCACCGACTTCATTGTGGATCCAACAACCGGAGCTGTCTCTGCGGAGGCATTTCCAACGATGTATGCGGTGAGCTTCGCGGATATCGTGGGTACTCTGGGTTACGGATACCGGGTCTCCGACCAGATCGATCTTGGAGTGAATCTCAAGGTTCTGAACAGGCGATTCTCTTTTGACCGGCTCTCGTACAACGACGCGGAAGATATTGCGCAGAACTTCCTGAGCGACCTGGAGACAGGAACCACCGGTTTTACCGCGGATGTGGGCGCAATGCTGCGGTTCCACCCTCAGGTGGAGATCGGGGTCAGTCTTCAGAATATCATTCCGTTCCAGTCACTGAGCTCTTCGTATGAATTCAGGCGGACGAACACGACCATTACCCATGAAAGAGACGCGAACGGGAACTTCATTTTGAACAGCAGCGGAGACACCTCGCTGGTGGCAATTGTCCAGAACGTTACAGTCAATGGACCGGCGAAACTCACCCTCCCGTTCATTGCCACCACCGGGGCAGTTTTTCATGCGCTTGAAGATCTTGATTTCGCTATCGAGTGGGTGGACATGTTCGCCCAGCAGGAGAAACGGTATGAGGCCTATTTCGACCGTATTCGTCTCGGAGCCGAATACCGATTCCATTTGCTCGGAAACGTCCTGATGATTCCTGTTCGCATGGGACTCTCGGAAGGGGTCCCTACGTTTGGTTTCGGGGCAAATTTCGGCGACATCCTGATGCTTGATCTTGCATATTTCGGTTCCAACTTCAGGAAGGCGCCGGCGTACGGGGCTCAGCTTCGGGTCAGGTGGTAGAGACAGACCTCCACAAAAAAACCGCGCTGCATGCGCGGTTTTTTCTGGAGGTCCAACGGTCAGCTACAAACCAACAGCCGCTCCGATACTGATGAACGGAGTCCAGTCGTCATACGGTGACTTCGAGTTTTGAAGTACGTCGACCAGGACCTCAACATAGAGTCCTGCATTCGGAGAGATCTGTTGGATATACCCTCCGCCGACAAGCAGAAACGGTACGCCGAATCTGTCGAGCGGCGAATCATAGCTCATGTACACGAATTCTGTATGGAGATAGGCCTGCGGGACAAATCTGTACCTGCCGAACACGCTTCCGCCGAAATTGTGCCAGGTAACATCCTGTGCAAACCTTGAATCGTTGATGTATTCGTAAATCGCCTTGACACCACCCGATATCTTCGGTGTAAAATTGTAACCGACCATCGGCTGGAGGCTCAGCCTGAAATAACTCCCGAAACTCACCCCGACTGTCCCCCCGTAGAACACCTTGCTACGGCCAGTCTCTGCAGTCGGCGGCGGAACCATGGTTGTATCTGATGATTGCGCTGAGACTTCTGCAACGGTGAGCAGACAAACAACCAATCCTGTCACAAACTTCATAACGGTCCCTCCAAATTCTGATACAATCCATCTCCGCCAAAACGAATCATTGATAGTGATTATTTATGTTCGATGCAAATACAGTCGATCAACCGCATTGATGGCAAGGGTTCTTCGTCGTCCCTGCAACGGCCTGAGATTGTCGAGCCATGAATGCCGGGCATCAATTCACCAAACGAATCGATGCACCCTTGCCGAACAGATTCTCATTCAATACCAGGATAGAAACGCCACTCAGGCATAGAACGGCCTGGAACCGGTTCTGTTCCGAGGAGCAACCGCACCATTTCGACCGGCATCATGTTTTCTTCAAGAATCCGGTCGTGAAAATCCTTCTCGGCGATCCTTCGCCCGCCAACATACTCCTCAAACATCTCCCGGAACTGCAGCGCCCCCACCATGTAAGCCGCCTGATACAGCGGAGGATAGCTCCCGCCAAATGAACGACGCACCTCCGCAGTGGCATTGTCCCGTTCATGACCGACCTTCGTCACCAGCATCTCCACGCATTCCTGGGGAGTCATCTTCCCCAGATGAAAACTGAAAGAGAATATGATCCGGGCACAGCGATGCATCCTCCAAAACAGCATCCCGACTTTGTCCTCGGCCGAGCGGGGAAATCCAAGATCCCACAAACGCATTTCCCAGTAGAGAGCCCATCCTTCAACCCAGAACGGGGTCCAGAACAATTTGCGATACTCATGGTAACGTCTGGTCATGAACTGCTGCAGATGATGCCCGGGAATCAATTCGTGCTGAACGGTTGCCCGCGAGAAATGAATATTGTTTCCCCGCAGGCTCATCAGCTTTTGTTCATGCTGCATACTGTCCAGGGGAAACGCAACAGTGATGACCTCACCGCCGGTAAAGAACGGACTGACCTTCTGCCGTTCCGCTGACATCATCTGAATCCGCCAGGTCTCCTTCGCGAGCGGGGGGATTGTCAGGAGATGCCGCTCCTCGAGAAATTGGATTGCCTCTACTGCAAGCTGCCGAATCAGTTCCGGCTGCTGACCGGGCTTCACATGCAGGGTCTTCACATGTTCGACCGCTTCCAGCCAGTTGTCGCCGTAGCCAAGTTCCCGGGACGCTTTCTTCATTTCTGTTTCGCACCATTCATATTCCTGCTCAGCAATCCGAATCAGTTCTTCCGGAGAATAACTGATCATCTCATACCGCAGAGCGCTCACGAGTGCTTCTCTTCCGATCGGGTCACCGACAATGGCATCTTTATCATCTGCGCTGACGCCCACGACCTCCGCTCTCAGGAACTCTGAATATGCCTCCAGGCTCCTCCTGACTCTTTTATACGGTGCCTCGACCCACCAGGTGAAGACCGGATCGTATCCCGCATAGAAACCATACCATTTCTCAAGCATGATCTGAAGGTTCAGGCACTCCATGGCGGCGCGGTTTGCAACAACGACGCTGACACGAACCGCCGCAGTCTCACTGTCTCCCTCGTCCATTCCCCCGGCGACCGCTTCGTGCATTTTTTGGATTTCCCTGTCCACCTCATCCAACACCCCCGCTGCCAGTTCAGCGTTTACCTGGCTCATTCTCCGGCGTTCCTCTTCCAGTCCGATCAGGCGGGGAGCAAATGGAAGTACCGGGGCCAGCTCCGCCAGGCGTGCCATCTCGAGTTCCTGCTCACGGAGAGACCGATCGAGGTAATTCATAAAGAGAAGGTAGTCAATCTGATCTTCACGGGAGAACTCCCCGACAGGCCTTTCCTCCAGCGATTGCCGCCACTGGAGGAGGAACTTCCTGACCCTCTCCTGGTGGTGACCTGACATCCTCAGCGGATACGTGCGCTGAACACTCCCCAGGTCCTCCTCGAATTGCCGGATCATCCCCGGAAGAACCCGGCCTCCCTGATCAATGCCGGAGGCCTGCGCAACAAGGAACAAAATCGTGGTTAAAACGAGCAGCCATCGATGCATACCGGACTCCGGTTGATTGGAAACAAGCGCAGTGATGAAGGAATGGTCTGGCGACAACATAAATGATCCGTTCCACTGTTGCAATATTTCGTGCGCCTCAGTACCCCTCTTCGTATATTTCTCCATGAGGAAATCAGTCTCACGGCGGTCCTTTCTGGGGACTCTTTCCGCGGCCGCAGGACTCGGACTGGCACAGGATGACAGCGGACGAATACGACGATGGCTCGAATCGATCTATCGTCAGGATGACCCTGCTCCTCCTCCGTTGATTCCTGACCCGGCAACATGGGACGACAATGAACTTTCCGCTTGCTGGATCGGACACTCAACCGTCCTTCTGAATCTCTTCGGCACCACCATTCTCACAGATCCTGTCTTTGGTGAACGAGTCGGGCTGAATGTGGGCGGCCTCTTCACGCTGGGACCGAAACGGCTTGTCGCTCCCGCACTCACGGTCAGGGATCTTCCTCCCATCGACATTATTCTGATCTCGCATGGCCATATGGATCACAGTGACCTTCCCTCCCTCGACCTTCTCCCGAAAGAATGCACCATGATTGTTCCGAAAGGGACGGGAGCAATTTTCGACGGGCTGTGGTTTCGCGGAATGAGAGAGATCTCCTGGGGGGAGACTCTTGAGGCGGGACAGGTCGTTGTGGAAGCGATCCCGGTGATCCATCGCGGATCCCGATACCCTTGGGCCCCAGAAAGCAATGCGGGCGAAAGCGATCCCGGCCTGTCGAACGGATACCTGTTGACCACGGACGGTATTTCGATCGTATACGGCGGCGACACAGCCTATTACGAGGGGTACAAATCACTTCAGGAGAGGGGGATGACCATTCCCCTTGCGATACTCCCGATCGGAGGCTATATCCCTCACCATGACAACCACTGTACCCCCGAGGAAGCGCTGATCATGGCTGACGCGATGGGTGCCCGGCAGATTTTGCCGGTCCACTGGGGGACCTTTCCCGGGGAAGAAGGGTTGAAGGAACCGGTCGAGAGGCTGAGGGCCGCCCTTGGGGACAGGGTCGACCGTATCGCCGTCGACGTGATTGGTGGAACCTGGCATGGTTCTCAGTCGCCCGGCTGAAACAGAACAGCCTCCCGGAGGAGGCTGTTCTGTGACCAATCAGGAACCGTGCTTAGAACTTGAACTTCATCGAGATCAGCAGGTCGTGCGTGACCACATCCTGCGTTACTCCGTCGATGCTGTATTGGACTCCACGCTGGGTCCAGAAACCAACCGCGTATCCCAAATCAAACTGCAGACGGTCTGCCGAATTGATCCCGACTCCCGCGGTAATAATTTTCGTGTCAAACTCCATCGGGTCATCCTTGAGCGGGGATGGTCGGTACATGAAACCTGCTCTGGCGACCAGGCCCGTGAACGGGAGCCGGAACTCCGCACCACCGTTCAGGTTCACAACAGGTGTGAGTCGTTCCTTTATTTCTTTTATTGAAGCGAACGAACCGGC
>JAOUDE010000415.1 GCA_029859455.1 Ignavibacteria bacterium
AATAGGATGCCGGCTAAACCACGTATCATCATAACGGGGGAACTGCCCCTCGCCGAGGAGTACGCTGTCCTTCTGAGCTCACACGGCTTCACGGTTTCCGTGCGACTGAATACCGGGATGGTCGGAGCGAAACTGCCGAAGGGAATCGCCAAAGTCAAGTCGGTCCCGAAAAGCGCTTTCGTCGCGCTCGAACTGACGAACTGTGACCTCGCGGCCAAGAAAGAAAATCTCCGATCATTGGAGAAAGCCCTTCCGAAAAAAACGGTGATCATCTCGTCATCAGTCACCGTCACCCTTGCGGAACAGGAATCCTGGTTGAAGTCCGCCGACCGCCTGGTCGGCATCGGAGCTCTCCCTTCTCTCCTGGGAGGAAGCCTCATTGAATTCACCGCCTCCCCGTCCACTACTCCCGAGGCCCTTGAAAGGGCGATGAGTATCGCGGCAAGCCTCCGGAAGAAAACGGCTGTTGTGAGGGACAGTATCGGGATGGTCCTTCCCAGGATTGTCTGCATGCTCTCAAACGAAGCCTGTTTCGCAATGTCGGAACGTGTCGCCACAGCTCACGGCATCGATACGGCGATGAAACTCGGGACAAACTATCCAAAAGGTCCAGTGGAGTGGGGAGACGCGCTCGGCGCAGACCAGGTGTTCGCGGTGATGTCCGCCCTCCATCGTCACTTTGGCGAGGAACGATACAGACCGGCTCCCCTCCTTGCGGCAGCAGCGCGAAAAGGAACGTTTGACGTCCTGTAGTCGGCCCGTCCCCCGGGCTTATCCCCCATCTCAATAGCGCTTTTTTCCTCAAAAACAGCTGAAAAGGATACGATTGACGGATCTCCTTCCGGCCGCGATCATCCGCCGTGTTGGAATCGACCTTCGCCTTACCATCGGCGAGTTTTGCTTTTTTTTTGGATTTGCCTATCTTGGAAGGAAGTTCATGATTATTCAGAAGGTGACGTTGAAATGAAAAAACGCATTGGGTTCCTTCCATTTCTGTTTCTGCTGACGGTGACGGCTGCTGCACAACCCAGCCTCTCGATTGAAGGCGGTGACAGTTTTTCGCTCGATACGCTTATGGCCGGAACAATTGCCGAGCATACGATTGTCGTCCGCAACTCAGGTGACGCTCCTCTGGAGATCGAGAAGGTGGAGGCAGCCTGCGGTTGTACCGGTACGATGATCAACAGCCAGTCCATCCCTCCGGGTGGTACGGACAAATTGTTAATTACGTTCAATTCAAAGAATTTTTCGGGCGGCGTGCACAAATCCGTATCGATCGTCTCCAATGACCCCAAGAAGAAGACCCACCGGGTTGATTTCGAGGCGTTTGTCATTCAGGAACTGCAGATCAGCCAAAGCCGCTTTCTTTTCAAGGATGCGGTGGTCGGCGAACGGAAGTCCGCTTCCGTCACTCTGACGAACAACAGCAAGAAGAACCTCGAACTGAAGGGATATGAAACCAACCTCGCCGGACTGACCCTGAAGCATCCAAAGGTTGTCTCTCCCGGAGAATCGGTAGAGCTGGTGGCCGAGTATATCCCGAAGGAGCCGAAGCGATCACTGAGCAGTAATGTTTCGATCAAAACCAGCAGCGAGAGCAAGCCGGAGATCCTCCTTTACGTCTTCGGGAGCGTCAAGGAATGGAAGTTTGAATGACAGCTGTCCCGCGCCGGATCAGGAAAAGTCGGACCCTGGTCCGGCTTTTTTTTGTTTGACAAAGTGCCTATTTTCTGAAGATGAAACGACCATTCGAAGCTGTCATTGTTGATGCGGTAAGAACGCCTGTCGGCCGGTATGGCGGAGTCCTCCGCGATATCCGACCGGACGATCTCGGTGCCCTGGTGATTGCCGCCCTGGTCACGCGCACTGGTGTCGACCCTTCTTCCATCGATGATGTGATGTGGGGGTGTGCCAACCAGGCGGGGGAAGACAACCGGAATGTCGGACGGATGAGCAGCTTGCTTGCAGGCCTCCCCTATTCGGTCCCTGCAACCACGGTGAACCGATTGTGCGGGTCGAGCCTGGACACCATTATCCAGGCTGCGCGTGCCGTCTGGTCCGGTGACGCTGAGGTCATCATCGCCGGCGGAGTCGAAACGATGAGCCGCGCCCCTTACTCCGTGGCGAAGAACCT
>JAOUDE010000098.1 GCA_029859455.1 Ignavibacteria bacterium
CGAAGGGCCCGCGGTCATTAATGCGAACCGTCACCTCCTTGCCGTTGTTCATATTGCGAACCAAGAGCATCGTATTGAACGGAAGAGTTTTATGTGCCGCTGTCATCGCGTGCATGTCGAACACCTCACCGTTGGCAGTCTTCCGGCCATTGAATTCGTCCGCATAGTATGATGCGGTTCCTTCAAGTTCATGGGGACCGGAGGGATTGCCGGGTGGGGGTGTACGGGCGAACCGGGGAGCGCTGCTACAGGACAGAAGCAACACCGAACAGAACAGAAGCGGGACGTGGAGTGTTCTCACAGTCTGTCCCTCGTCAGAGATACTCCGTCATTTTCTTCCGCCGGAGAAAATCAGAGATTTCCTTGACATCCTGGGATTTTCCCCGCTTGCAGACAAGGATCGCGTCTCCCGTGTCAATGACAATCAACCCTTCCACGCCGACCGTGGCAATCAGGCGGTCTTCCGTATAAATCAATGAGTTCGTCGTATCCGTTTGAATCACCCGGCCGGTCACAGAGTTGCCATTGTCATCCTTGCCTGAGATTCGGTACACTTCATCCCACGATCCGATATCATTCCATCCGAATTCAGCCGGAATCACATACACGTCTTCCGCCTTCTCCATCACACCATAGTCAATGGAGATCCCTCTGATCATTCCATAGACGGTTTCGAGTGTTGACTGGTACGATGAGCTTTCGATGCTCTGGTCGATCTTCCCCAGCTCCCGGTGAAGATCAGGCAGGCAGCGTTCCATTTCAAGAAGGATCGCTTCCGCGCTCCAGACGAACATCCCGCTGTTCCACACAAAATCCCCGCTCGCGAGAAACCGTTCCGCCGTCTGGAGATTCGGCTTTTCGGCGAATGTTTTTACCCTGAAAATCCCTTCTGATGCGTACGGGTTTTCTGATGTTTTCTGGGAATACTGAATATAGCCGTACCCCGTCTCCGGATGCGTCGCCTTGATACCGATTGTCAGGAGACCCTTTGATCGGGATGCGACGTCCGCTGCCAGGGAGAGGACCCGGACGAATTCTCCGGAATTCTGAATCATGTGATCCGCCGGAAGGACCACCATCACAGCTGAGGGATCTCTCTTTCTCACATGAAGCGCTGCAAGGCCGATACAGGGTGCCGTATTGCGGCCGACCGGTTCGACCAGAATGTTCTCTTCCGGGATATCGGGCAGCTGCTTGATGACCAGACTCCGCTGATGTTTGTTCGTTACTACGAACATTTTCTCCGGGGAGATAAAGCCCTCCAGGCGTTTCACGGAGTGCTGAATCATCGTCCCTTTCCCGGCAATCTCGAGAAGCTGCTTGGGGGATTTCTCCCTGCTGCGCGGCCAGAAGCGGGCGCCAACACCACCGGCCATAATCACTGCATACGTTTCAGGCATCGATCCTATTCCGGTTTCTGTTCGAAAAACAACGAGGGCCTCATCAGAAGCTCGATCGTCTGGTCCAGAGAACCGCGGTCCTCGGGAATCCGTCCCCCGATCACGGTCTGGAGGGTGAGGTTCGCGCTCTGTATGACTCCGATCACCCTCAAATCGGTAAGGAGACGATGCTTCAGGACATAACCGAGAAACAGGTCAAGCGCATCACAGAACCTGATCACATCAACTTCCGCCTCGCGAACAGCTGACAAACGAAGTGTGTCGACCCCGGCCTTCAGCTTCCAGAGATACTCCTCCGGGATTCCCCTGAAACTGCCGCTGACGACCGCCCTTCTCGCAAGCTCCGCGATCACAAGGCTGAACTCCGGAAGCACCTCACGGAACGATGCGGGAGGCACCGGCTCAGGAGTATCCTCCCCGTCATCGGCCCATTGTTCGATAAGTGCCTGCATAAGGGTATTGACATCATAATCAATAACTTCCTGATGAAGTCCGTTGAGTCCATGGCGGTCCCGGGAGCGGACCCACATCAGCGCCAGAGCGAGC
Source organism: Ignavibacteria bacterium (assembly GCA_029859455.1). Taxonomy (GTDB): domain Bacteria; phylum Bacteroidota; class Ignavibacteria; order UBA10030; family UBA6906; genus JAOUDE01. Next base: position 1,947 of record JAOUDE010000098.1, read on the forward strand.
TGTTCCATCCCGTCGACTGACAGGAGTTCGTCCAGATCCTTCTGAATGTCCAGGGATGCAGAGAACTTCGAGGTGAGTTGTGATACGAGGGTTGCTTCCCGGCGGTGCCCTTCCCCTTCAAGTTTCTCTTCAACACCGTGCAATACCCGGATAAGGTATGTTGTCGAAACCGTCATCAGCGCCTACGGGGCTTGCAGAATATAGATGAATGATCAGGAAATGTCAACGCACGACGGAAACTACGAAGCCCTGTTCTGAAACAGGGCTTCTTCGAAAGAGTCAGGATCGACCGGCGATCTTCAGCCGGTTCAGGGCTCTGAGCATCGCTAGCCGTGCGCGCTCGACATCAACGGAAGCATCCTTCGACTGCATTCTCCCTGCCGCCCGTTCTTTCGCATCCCTTGCCCGTTCCACATCGATATCCGAAGCGTTTTCAACAGAATCAGCAAGCACGACCACGGCATTATCCTTTACTTCCAGGAACCCGCCACCGGTGGCGAAACGGATCTCGCTTCCATCCTTCTTCATCACCTTGAGTTCACCGATCTCAAGAGCCGAAAGGAACGGGGCATGATTGTAGAGCACCTGAAACCCTCCCCTGACACCGGGTGCGCTGATACTGACAGCGGTATCCTTGTATGCCACCCGGGCGGGTGTGACGATCTGAAGCTGGAACGGTTTGTCGAACATGACGAGTCTCCTTAGGCCTGAAGCGCCTTCCCTTTTTCAACCGCCTCTTCAATCGTTCCCACCATATAGAACGCATTCTCCGGAAGATGGTCGTACTCGCCGTTGATAATCCCTTTGAATCCTTTGATCGTATCTTCAAGTTTCACATACTTGCCGGGTGAGCCGGTGAACTGCTCCGCGACAAAGAAGGGTTGTGACAGAAATTTCTGAATTTTGCGGGCACGGGCCACCGTCACCTTGTCCTCATCCGATAGCTCGTCCATTCCCAGAATGTTGATGATATCCTGAAGATCTTTGTACGTCTGCAGAATCTCTTTGACCCTTTTCGCGACGGCGTAGTGCTCGTCACCGACGATGCTCGGTTGGAGGATCCTCGAAGTGGAATCGAGCGGGTCGACAGCAGGATAGATGCCCAACTCCGCGATCTGACGGCTGAGCACAGTTGTGGCATCGAGATGCGAAAACGTGGTCGCCGGAGCGGGATCGGTGAGGTCATCCGCAGGGACATAGATCGCCTGCACCGACGTGATCGAGCCCTTCTTCGTCGACGTAATCCGTTCCTGAAGTTCGCCCATTTCGCTTCCCAGGGTCGGCTGGTATCCGACCGCTGACGGCATACGACCCAGAAGGGCAGAGACCTCTGAACCTGCCTGAACGAAGCGGAAAATATTGTCGATGAACAACAACACATCTCTCCCCTCGTCATCTCTGAAATACTCCGCAAGCGTGAGGGCCGTCAGCCCGACCCGCTGACGTGCGCCGGGAGGCTCATTCATCTGGCCAAACACAAGAGCGGTCTTGTCCAGAACACCCGATTCCTTCATCTCCAGCCAGAGATCATTTCCTTCGCGTGTCCGCTCCCCCACTCCTCCGAACACGGAATATCCTCCATGCTGCTTTGCAATATTGTGGATCAATTCCATGATGATGACCGTCTTGCCGACCCCGGCTCCGCCGAACAACCCTGTCTTGCCTCCCTTGGAGTATGGTTCAAGAAGGTCGATAACCTTGATGCCGGTTTCAAACATCTCATTGTTGGTTGAAAGGTCCTCAAAAAGAGGTGCGGGCCGGTGAATCGGGTAGGTCTTTTCACTTTTGATCGGCTCCAACCCGTCAATTCCTTCACCGGTCACGTTCAAGAGACGTCCAAGGGTTGCAGGACCGACGGGAACGGAGATCGGCGCTCCGGTGTCAATCACCTGCATTCCCCGCCAGAGGCCATCCGTTGAATCCATCGCGACGGTTCGTACCCGCATATCGCCCAGATGCTGATGGACTTCGCAAATCAACTGCTCATCCTTGCCCGCATCATCCTTGCGGGCAATGGTGACAGCGTTCAAAATCGCCGGCAAAGAGCTGCCGGAAAAATCAACATCAACGACCGGTCCGATGACCTGGACTATTGTTCCTTCGTTCATTCTAATCCTTTCGGGGAAGCTGGAGGCGTGGGATAAATCAAATTCGGCCAAAATGTAACCAAATCGACCAATAGAATCAATAGTAGGCCCTCTCTACGACCGAGCAACGATGGCTGCAATGATCGACCCGCCGTGAAGCCGGCCATTCTCCACAAAGATCTTGTTGTTGAAACGTCCTGCAACGACCGATCCCGCCACGAAGAGACCCGGCAGATTCGTTTCGTAGCTCTTCTCGTCATGCTCGGGGGCGAGCGTGTCGTCATCCGTCCTGATTCCGAACCGGCGAAGATGTGTCACATCGGGTTTGAATCCGATCAGGACGAACACGAAATCATTCTTCCTTTGTGTCAACCCCGAAGGTGTCTGAATACTGATCGACCCATCCCGGACTTCCTTCAGGGTCGATTGAAACAAACCAGCGATCTCACCCGCCGCCAATCTGTTCCTGATATCAGGAAGGATCCAGTACTTGACCCCGTCGCTCAGTTCTTCTCCACGATGAATGAGCGTAACCCTCGCGCCGTGCCGGAAGAGATCGAGTGCCGCTTCAACAGCGGAGTTCCTCCCGCCGACCACCGCGACGTCCGTATCGAAGTAGCGGTATGGCTCGTCATAATAATGCATCACTTTGGGAAGATCTTCTCCTGGAATTCCAAGGCGGTTGGGATGATCAAAGTAGCCGGTTGCGACAACCACGTTCTTCCCGTAGTGTGTCCTTCCTTTCGCAGTAGTCAGCCGGAACCACTCTTTTTGTTTCTCTACTTGCTCGACGGCATCAAACGGACGGACATCCAGCCCAAAGTGCCGTGTCACCCGCTGGTAGTAGTTCAGGGTATCGATGCGGCCGGGCCGGAAGGAAGAGGTGACAAAAGGAACCCCTCCGATTTCCAGCATCTCCGGCGTTGAAAACCAGACAACGTTGACAGGAAACCTCCTGAGGTAGTCGACCAGACTCCCCTTCTCGAGGATAACGGCTGATAGTCCTGACTTCTTCGCCTCGATCGCACAGGAGAGACCTGCCGGACCCGCGCCGACGATGATGACATCGAACACCTGTTGCGGTTTGTCACTCATCGATCATTGATGGACACGAAGCAGGGCGGGCCGGCGCAGTGTCTCGGATAAGGGGACAGGAACATGGAGGGGAAACAATTCATTGAGCTGGTGACCGGAGTCGAACCGGTGACCTACGCATTACGAGTGCGTTGCTCTACCAACTGAGCTACACCAGCGTGCGGGGACGGACAGAACATCAGGCAGGTTTTGACCCTGGCAGGGGAAGCGGTCCCCCGGGAACCACTTCAATCCCGGTTCCGGTGATCCATTCCGCATCACCAAGCACGGACCGTTCGGTCCATTCCTGCGCAACGCCGAACGACTCGCCGCTCGGAACCATCTCGATCGTGTCCCAGGGACAGTATTTCACACAGAGCTTGCATCCGATGCAGATATCGAGGTCGATCTCCACAAGTTTCTGGTGCTGGTTGAACTCTGACCCCGGAACGGTCAGAATGCAATCCACCGGACAGAACTCGATGCATACCTCGCAACCGGTACATCCGGCCTGATTCACCACGGCGAGTTCGCGCGGACGTTTCTTCGGTTTCGGGGGCGACTGTGCTGCCTGCTGTGACATGGATCTCCTAGAAACTGAAAAGAACGAAAAAAGGTCGAAACGACCAACTGTTACTTATGAATCCCGGGCTCCGTCATCCCTCCAAGGTCAAACACCTCCTCGAGTTTCTCGGGAGTCAACAATCCCTTTTCCAGAACGAGATCGCGAATCGGTTTCCCGGAAGCGAGGTATTCCTTCGCAATCTCCGCTGCATTGGCATACCCGATATGAGGGTTCAGGACGGTGACGATACTCATGCTTCCCTCCGCGTATTCCCTGCAGCGGTCCGCATTGGCTCCGATACCGTTGACACAGAACGAGCTGAAAGCCCCGATCGCGTTCGCCAGAATCTCGATTTCATGGAGGAGGTTGAACGCAACAACCGGCATCATCACGTTCAGTTCGAGCTGTCCCGCCTGTGCCGCCAGGAGAACCGTGGTGTCACAACCAATCACCTGAAAGCAGACCATGTTCATCATCTCGGCCATCACAGGGTTGACCTTGCCCGGCATGATCGAAGAGCCGGGCTGAACTGCCGGAAGGGAGATCTCGAACAGCCCTGTCTTCGGCCCGGACCCGAGGAGTCGAATATCGTTAGAAATACGCACAAGGTCCTGTGCGAGATTCCTGATCGCTCCGGATGTTTCAACCATCGGACGAAGACTCTGCATCGCCTCGAAATAGTTATCGGCCATCCGAAACTTCTGGTCCAGCTGCGCGTTCAGTTGTTCCACCATCATGGCGCGATAGCGGGGGTGCGCGTTCAGACCTGTTCCGGCCGCCGTCCCGCCGATCCCGAGTTCCCTGCATCGATCCGCCGCCAGCTCGATCGACGTGTAATGCTTCCGCATGTTCACTCCCCATGCGCCGAACTCCTGCCCAAGCCGAACAGGGACCGCGTCCGCCAGATGCGTACGGCCTGATTTCACGATAGGATCGAATTCCTTCGCCTTGGATTCAAACGCGGCGGCAAGCTGGTCCAGCTGTGGGAGGAGCTTCTCGATCATCATGAGGGCTCCAATCCTGATCGCTGTCGGGCAGACATCATTGGTGGACTGCGCCATATTCACGTGGTCGTTCGGGTTCACCCTGGCGTAGTCACCCTTCGTACCCCCAAGAATTTCGATTGCCCGATTGGCAAGAACCTCGTTCGTGTTCATGTTGTGCGAAGTTCCCGCGCCGGCCTGGTACACGTCAACAACCCACCACTCGCGGAGGGAACCGGCCAGCACCTCATCGGCCGCTGTGACAATCGCGTCGGCGATCTTCCGGTCCAGAAGACCGAGCTTACCGTTCACAGTAGCAGCTGCTTTCTTGATATGGACTGTCGCCTCGACATATGCCGGTTTCGGCTTCAGGCCGCTGATCGGAAAATTCTCCACCGCCCGGTCAGTCTGAACGCCAAAGTAGGCACCCTCCGGTATCCGGCGTTCACCAAGGCTGTCTTTTTCTGTACGTGTCTTCATCATGTTCCTCTTGATGTCATCATTTAATCATCCGTCTGCATCTTCGCTGCGATCCGCTCTGTCTCTTCCCAGACCCTCAGAAGGTTTCCCCCGCAGATCTTCCGGATATCTCCCTCCGAATAGCCGCGCTTCAAAAGCTCGTAGATAATGTTCGGATACATCGAGACATCCTTCAGGCCGGTCGGAAGACTGTCACCCACGCCGTCAAAGTCGGAACCGAGACCGACGTGATCCACACCGACAAGCCTGATCACATGTTCAATATGAGCGATTACATCCCCAATATCGGCATAACCGATTCCGTGTTCCTCGCGGTACGCCGTGATGAACTCCTTCGCTTTTTCATCCCGGGAACTCAGGTTGTGCTCATCGAGATAGGATCGAATCTCCTTCCAGCCGACGTTCCACTTTTTTCGCAGATCATCGACAAGAAACGCGGACCCGAAATTGATCTGTATGACCCCGCCGTTACCTGCCAGGGCCCTGATCATCTCATCGCTCATGTTCCGTTCCCAGCCGGGTGTAAAATGCCGGCATGATGAATGTGATGCGATGACGGGCGCTTTGGAAATACCGATCACCTGATAAAAAGCACTGTCGGAGATATGGGAAACATCTACCATGATCCCGAGTCGGTTCATTTCCGTCACCACATCTTTGCCGAAAGGACTCAGCCCGTTCCACTTACGCTCAAGGTCGTATGACGAATCGCAGATATGATTGCTCTTTGAATGGGCCAGGGTGATGTAACGAATCCCCCGGTCATAGAAGTATGCGAGGTTTTCAAGCTTGTGCTCCACCGGAGACCCGTTCTCCATTCCAAGCGGGAGAGAAACCAGAACGCCTTTGCCGTGGTTCTCTCGTCCCTGGGCAACGGTTAACGCCGGGGCAAATTTCTGCGGGTTCTCCGTCCAGAAGCGTTCGACAAGATCGATCAGCGTGTCCGCCATCTTCTTCGCACCATTCGATTCGTATGATGCGGGAACGTAGATCGACATGAAGGCAAGATCCAACCCCCCCTCGAGCGCCCTCGGGTAATCAAAGTCTCCGTCCACGGTTCGAAGGGAAACATCCGCCATTTCTTCCTGCAACCGGTATGGAACATCGATATGGGTGTCGGCTATGATGAACCGGCGCGATAGCTCACGCGCCTGCTGGCGAAGTTCTTCGTCCGTCGGCTGCGGTTGAGCAACACAGGAACTGAGCAGAACAACAAAGAGAAATCCTGCGGATGCAAGCCGGTGCCCGAATATTGAATTCTTCATCATGTCCTCACCAGTTTCTTGTAGCGAACCCGCTCAGGAATGGCGGCTCCCCCCTCCTGTCTCCTGTGTTCCTCATAGCTGGAGTAGTTTCCCTCAAACCATACGACCCGGCTTTCACCTTCGAACGCGAGGATATGCGTTACTATCCGGTCCAGGAACCACCGGTCGTGAGAGATGACAACTGCACAGCCGGCGAATCCGAGAAGGGCGTCTTCGAGTGCACGCAGTGTATTCACATCCAGATCATTTGTCGGTTCGTCCAGGAGGAGGACGTTCGCCCCTGTCAGCATCACCTTCGCAAGATGGACCCGGTTCCGCTCCCCGCCTGACAGTGCCCCCGTCTTCTTCTG
>JAOUDE010000416.1 GCA_029859455.1 Ignavibacteria bacterium
CTGCCAGCTTCATCCAAAGTGAGATGGTTACGCTCTCTCTCAACAACGTTGATGCATCTGTTCCAAAGTCGATATAGTCATCCACACCATCGAAGTCATAGGCGCTGTTAGGATTGCCAAACCGATCCTCGGCAAGCATGGAACCGTAAACGGTTCCGTGGTTTCCGTTACCGCTCTCGTCGTTGGCGTTGCCATTGAAGGGCCAGTACGCGATCGGATCGTTGCTTTGTGAAAAGAGACCTTGTCCCAGAAAGACAAATAAGAACAAGACCAATGATAGTCTGGTGATTATCCTGGAGAACATTCTGACCTTCCATGAGTTGTAAATACTATTTGAGCATCAATATCTTTCCGGTGTGCGTCCAATCATTCGTCGAAACTCTAAAGAAGTAGATGCCACTCGATAATCGATGTCCCTCAGAATTCCTTCCATCCCATACGACCTCGTACGTTCCTGTTTCCTTTTCCACATCCAGAAGAGTTGTAACAAGCTTCCCGAGTGTGTCAAAGATGCGCACGGACACGTGCTGTGACGCGGGGAGGCTATACCGGATCGTGGTCGACGGGTTGAAGGGATTGGGATATGCTGCACTGTTTGGACCTGAATGTTCCAGTTCCTCAGAAGCCCACGGCTCGCCTTCGAGACCGTACTCGGCCCAAATGTTGTCAAGGATGTCGTCTCCCGCCTCCCGATCGACTTGACAAACGATACTGATTGGGTCAAAACAGCCGGAGGGAACTACGAGAGTCACAGTGTGGATTCCGTAACCTGCTCCCCTCACTTTGAGTTTGCCGACGGTGTGGAGACCGTTTGTCTCGAGCTGGACTGGATACGCGGTGCTGTCGATGAGTACCTCAACGCTCTGGCCGGCGAACACGGTGGAGTTCAGAAGCAGGATGATTGCCTGGGCGGCACCCCTGGAGTTACACTTGGCCGCAAAAAAACTTATTGGTTCGCACGTGAGCACGGGAGGTTCATGGGTTTCCTCATACAGCGCGAGTATTTCCTCGTTCGTGAGGGTGCGCTGGTACATCCGGACATCATCAAGACATCCATCAAAATATTGTGTGATTGCCGCGGGACTCCACCCAAGATATCCAGTTCCTGCCTGGCCGCCGGTTGGATTCTCTGAGTATGAAAGCGTGGTGTCAGCCTCCCCGTTGATATAGAAGGAGTATGTCTTTTCGATATGGTCTCGGACGATGGCGACGTGTGTCCACATCAAATCGGCGGGAGTGTTGGTGTTCCCGCCTTCGTTTGCCCCTGATCCGTATTCATGGCCGATCCCAAAATGTGATAGCCCTCCGAAATTGATGAGATAAAAATGGTATGGCTGATTCGTTGCCTCCGTTTCCCCCCACTCACCTCTGAACACAATCGGATCATGCTGATTCGGTATGGGAAAGTCGTTCGGTTTCACCCACAACGAAAGGGTCATATCTTGGAGGAGAATTGTCGAGGCATCATTTCCGAAATCGATGTAGTCATTGGCCCCATCAAAGAGATAGGCACTCTCCGGGTTTCCGAATCTGTCCTGAGTGAGTGTAGGTCCAACAACAGTTCCGTGATTTCCAAAGCCGCTCTGATCTTCAGCATTTCCGTCGAACGAAAAATGCATCACGAGATTATCTGTCGGGATCTGGCCGAATGACGGTGTTGTCAGCAGGAGGTACGTTAGAAAACGATAGGCCTGTTTCATGGATTCCCCTGGGTCGTGATGGATTATTTGAGGATAGTCATGCGACGAGATTGGGAGAAGTCCCCAGCCTCGATTCTGTACAGATACGTTCCGGCGGACAGTCCCGCCGTCTCAAACGCAACAGAATGGTTTCCCGCCGGGAGTGGTCCGTCGATCATCCCGCGAACACTCCTCCCCATGATATCGAACACCACAAGCGTTACATGTTGGCTTCTTGGAAGTGAAAACTCAATCAGGGTAGACGGATTAAACGGGTTCGGATAATTCTGACTTAGCGAGTAGCCATCAGGCTGTTCCGGGGACGGATTATTGTCAACGGACACTGTCCATCCGCCTTCGTGGCATAGCGCAAGGATTTCCTCGTTGGTCTTTGCACTGCTATAGATTCTGATATCGTCAATGAAGCCGCGGAAAAATGTTGTTACACCCCA
>JAOUDE010000417.1 GCA_029859455.1 Ignavibacteria bacterium
CTGCACTCCCTCCTCGCTGCCTCATCCTGGCTGTACAAGCGGATCTTCGCCAACCCAGGAGAATGCCATGAAAACCTCATTGTTCGCAATCATCGTGTTTGCCCCTTTTGTTCTGCAAACGGTTTACGCGCAGCCCACGTCCAGGCTCTACTCAGCACGGTATGACGAGTTCAACACCGTTGCCTACGCGTGTAACCTGGATGGGTCCGGTCTGGATACACTCCTGCTCCCCCTCAGGCCGAAGGCAATTGCCGTTGACTGGCGGAGTACCCCGCAGAAAGTCTATATCGGACTTCTCCCGGTGAGCGGCTTCGGGAAGATCATCCGCTGTAATACTGACGGAACGAACCAGGAAGATGTCGTGACCGATGTGACCGGCGTCAGTGATATCGAGCTCGATCTGGACCGCAGGAAGATCTACTGGCTGCAGGACACCTATGACGACGACAGGATCTTCCACGCCGATTTGGACGGTCTGAACTCGAACGTGACGGAAATCTACGCGACGACCGTTGCAAGCCGTGAGCTGTGGGGGATCGCCCTCGACGTGCTCAATGAGAGGCTCTGGATAACCGAGCGCGGTGGAACCTGCTACGGTAGCTATATCCGGCAGATGGACTTGTCAGGATCAGGTCTGACGACAATCATGAATCCGGTCTGCAATCCGCACGACATCGAGTACTACAACGGGAAGCTGTATTGGGGTGACCGGGACGGTCTCGAAGAATCGAACACCGACGGCAGTGGCATGGTAACGATCGTCGGTGATGCTGACGTCGACGGTCTTGCGATTGATGGCGGATATGACAGGGTCTACTGGATCGACTACTACCTGAACAAGATCATGAGAGTCGATATCGATGGCTCGAACGAAGAAGATGTTGCCGTCGGACTCGGAATTCTTACCCGGCTCGATACCGACTACAACCCTGCTGCTGTCCACGTCGGACAGGAAGCGCCTCTCCCCGGTGCATTTGCGCTGTCACAGAACTATCCGAACCCGTTTAATCCCGGGACGATAATCGGTTATCACCTGCCTGAGCGCTCTCATGTTATCCTTACGGTCTATGACCTGCTCGGCCGAGAGGTTGCCACCCTTGTTGACCGCGTGCAGGAGGCGGGGTATCGTGAAGTACAGTGGAATGCCGCCGGAGTCGCTACAGGTGTGTACATCTACCGGCTTGAGGCGGGGAGCTTTGCCGATGTCCGCAGACTGCTTTTGACCAGATGAAGGTGCTGTGTCCATGGGCAGCTTGCCCATGGTGTCAGTCACTTGACAAAATGTTGCCCGCGGTAATGGTCAGAACAGGACTGCCATAACCCCGGGTCTCCAGAGAAGAACGGGCTTTTCTGCCGGGCTGGAGAGGGCAAGTCCGGGGTTAACCCGGCCGAAGTTCAAACGGATGCGGGTTCTTCCCGTTTCCCGGGAGCGAGGGTGGGTTGCTTCTCTCCCCCCATTCCAATATGTTGTCCCCCAACGCTCCGGCGTCATTTCTGCATTCACCCCCCCCAAGCCGAAAGGATTCTGAATGACTGAGTTTCTCGATGGACTTCTGGAGATGAGCTCTCTCGCAGCGGGCACGATCTGGTGGCCGTTTGTGATCATTTTGCTTGCCGGGACAGGCGTCTATCTGTCGTTCAAAACCGGGTTCATTCAGATTCGGCGGCTCGGCCTGGCGATGCGTTTCATGTTCCTGGGCAGAAAGAAGTCGGCGACAAAGGAAGGGACGGGCGACATTACCCCGTTTCAGGCCCTGATGACGGCGCTTGCGGCAACGGTGGGGAACGGCAATGTCGCCGGCGTGGCGACGGCGATCGCCAGCGGCGGACCAGGGGCGCCTTTCTGGATGTGGATGACCGCCGTGTTCGGGATGGCAACGAAGTATGCCGAGGGGATGCTCGGATTGAAGTACCGGATCAAGGCCGAGGACGGGACATTCTCGGGCGGCGCCATGTATTACCTTCGGGACGGGATCAAGCAGAAGAAAACCGGGAAGGTTCTTGCTCTCTGGTTTTCCATTGCTGTGATCCTGATGGCGACCCTGGGGAGCGGCAACATGGCGCAGTCGAACTCGATTGCACTCGCGTTGATGAGTGACTTCGAGGTCCCGTTC
>JAOUDE010000419.1 GCA_029859455.1 Ignavibacteria bacterium
ACCTCTCGCTTCCAGATGAAGTGAAACACCTCCGTGCGGCGCGAGCTGATGGTCGCGTGTGTCGATGATCTGCGAGAGTGTAAGCGACCCGACCGTCCTGTTGTCTCCGAAGTCCCTGAAGTCGGAAGGATTCAGGAACCGGTCCTCCTCCTCCTCGGCATTCAGGGTCCGGACGGAAGCACCGAGTCCAACGGTAACACCGCGGACAACCCGGTAGCGGAGAACAGGCTCAACGAACAGTTCCGTGGAGGATACGGTGTAGTATCCATCGCTTTCCAGTTCTTCATCCCTCCCGGTATTGTTTCCGAACCCGTAGAAATTCCGCAGCTCCAGCTGCGAGAGGAATGTCCTCAGGTCCAGCGAGAACCGTTCCGACAAGGCAGGCCACTGCGCCGAGTAATCCACCTTGAACCGGCCGGTCGGTATCGATACACCGGCAAGCAGTTGCATCCGGTACACATAGGGGAACGTTCGGAATCCAAAGTGATAGAGAATCGGTCCACCGGCGAGGATCAGTCCATCCTCGGAATTCACGGCAAAGAACGTCCCCAGCCTCCAGTCTTCGCCGTAATCGCGAAAGAGTTCGTACTCCTCCCGGAACTCCTCTCGCCAGCCAGGGACGATGGCATCATCTCCGGGTTCCGGCTGCTCCTGTGCTTTCAGCGAGCACGAGACGATGGCCAGCAGGAACAGCCAGAAGCATCGGCCCGCCACGGTCACTCAGCGATCAGGTTGCGGTTGCCGTCGATCCGGAACACTGTTTTCCCATCTCCCATATCGATCGGTTCTCCCTTCTTCCCTTGAAAGAACCGAACCCGTATTTCGTCCCGGAAGAAGGTCACCTGGGCGAAGCCGGACACGGAAAGGCCCTCTCTGGAATCAAACGCTGTGTATTCCTCCGGAGGGTGAGGCTTTCGTACGCCGGATACCTTCGAAGCGGAGCCGGTTACAATATGCACCTTCGGGCAGGAGGAACAGTCTGTGTCACGCTCCGGGTATGAAAGCAACTGGAGACTGTGATCATGCCCTGCGAGAACCAGATCTACATTCGCTCCGCTCCGCCCGATGACCGCCCTCATGGAATCCACATAGCCACGATATCGCTCCGCACACAGGTCTTCAGGATCCAGGAAATTCTTGAACCAGGAAAGAGCATTCGAGTCCTTGTCGCACGGTGTGAGAAACTCGAAATCGCCGGCCACATCATCCCACTCCGTATATCCTCCGTGTTCCCCGACGGAATAGAAGGGATGATGAACTGCAAGGACGCGCCAGCGGATATCACCTCTGCCCGCGCTCGCTTTCAGAAGCCGCTCCAGACTGTCGAGGCCGGGTTTCCAGCGCGGCGGATCGGTTCTGAGAAGCCGTGCCGAATCGAAGAAGATGAATGACACCTGGTCCTGCCCTCCTTCGTCAACAGGCACTGTTGCTTCCGCCGGCATGTCGTAGTGATAGGTCCATTGTTCCAGACTCCGGGCTCGCTCATTTCCCCTGTCGCTGAGGCCGATGGGCCCCATCTCAATGTTGATCAGTCCGAACAGGGCTGACGCCTCGAAGGCATGGCGTGTATAGTAGTCATGGTTCCCGGCAACGGCATGGACCCGGCCACGCCCCAGAGCGGTGACAGGATCCTCAAAATATCTGAGAACGGATGAAACCTTGTCCTCGACTTCATCAGAGGGAACATTCAGCCCGGTGGGATAAAAATTGTCTCCGAGGAAGAGGATCATGTCGGCGCGGCCTCCATCATGCTCCCCCGAGTGCATCCGGGTAATGAGCGAACCGATCGACTTCAGTTCACTGTTCCTCTCACCGCCATCCCCAAGGGCCGCAACTGTGAATCCCCGGCCGGATGATCTGGTGGACTCCTCCTGAGAGGAGCATGAAACCAGAAGAGCGGAGAAAGCGAATATTGCCAAACGAAACGTCGTCACGTAAGTCCTGGTCTTAGTATTGTGCGATACCGCCGGGAGGAGTCCGATACTGGCTCTCATCGACGGATGTTGAAACAGAACTGGAGAACAGATTGTCTCCCTGGTGATCGTAGAAGTATGTTGCCGTCTCGGGTGATGACGTGAACGGAACAAATCCCCAGAGCAGCCCATCGACGA